>DATMXC010000232.1:0-2916 GCA_035561915.1 Gammaproteobacteria bacterium | reverse complement strand
CTCATGCCGTCGTCGCGCAGGGCGAGCCGGGGTTTCTCGCGAGTACCTGCGTACTCGCGTGCCGGCGAGCGGGCGCGGCTCTGTCCGCACCCTGGGCCCTAACAGTAGTTCCAGAGTTTCTGGACGATGCTGGCTGGAGCCATAGTGATTATTGATCTATAGGCGGAAGGAGCGCTTTCAGGCAGTCGATCAATCGAGGCGTATCATCAACCGCCGTTTTATACAGTAACTCATGATCGATCTGTCCATACTCATGGGCAAGGATATTGCGCTGCCCGATAATTTCGCGCCAGGGTATTTCGGGTGTCGCGGCTCGTCCCGGGTCTGATACACGACGTGCAACCTCGCCAATAATCTCCACGCATCGTTCGATCGCACGCTGCAGGATATGATTGCGGAGAAAGCTATCAAGATCATGATCCCCGATCATTTCAACCACTTCATTCGCCGCCTGAAGCATATCCCATAGATAGGCAGCGTCCCTGTCCTCAAGCGGCATACAATTCCTCCATGTCCTTCTCAATCGCCCGGCGGCGATAAGGATTATTCAGAATGGCAGACGTCGCCACATCCACCTTTCGCCCACCAAATAACTCTGAGAAGGCCTGCTGTATCTCAAACATCCCACCCAGAGAAGGCGCCTTATCCGGCTCGAATTCAACCAGCAGATCAATATCGCTCTCAGGCCCAAGTTCACCCCGCGCCGCAGAACCAAACAGCACAAGGCGCTGAATGTGATAACGATGTACGAGCTGCCGCAACGTTTTGCGTGAAACGAGGATCTTTTGCCCGATCAAAATGGTGTTTTCCTTTTTCATGATTTCAGCCCTCGCAGTCTTTTTCAGAATCCCGCGCAGTTCATCATATATCGGGCAACTCGTATCCGCCTTATAGCGCACCAGGTTTCCCACCCTCTCACGGGTGAGTACGCCGGTCTCCGCCAGTTGCGCCAGCTCGCGCCGCAGTGTGCCGGGTTGGGTGTTCGTGATACGCGCCAACTCGCGCAGATGAAACGACTCGTCGGGATGCAACAGCAACAGGCCTAGCACCTGGCGGCGGTAGGCCCCAAAAAACAAGGTTCCGAGATCAATAGGATGTTTCGTTTTCATTTAGGCTACAAATGTAGCCTATTTCGCTACATGCTTCAAGGCCGCCCAAGCAGGCCTTTCTAAAAATCATCCGCGAGTGGGCCAAGCTGCTTCACGGCCATTTCCAATATTTGAAGGTTTGGGTTCCCTTCCCTATGCATAGAGCTCCGGCCGTTTTTTTAACTCCTTGATCGCGATATTCCGTTCGCGTGCACGCCCGCCCCGGTTGGCCGTCCTCTATGACTCCCTGCTCTTCATCGCCATTTGTGCCGCTGAGGCACCGCCCATCATGGCGCCGGTGAAACCACCCGAGCTTGCATAGGCTGAAGCGAGCCACAGGCCTGCGATGCTGGTCCTCGGCGTGCGCGGCGGACCTTTCAGGGGGAAATGTTCGGGCGGCCGCGGCGCGAATCCGTACAGCGCGCCCTCCGGCGAATTCAGATACTGATGCATGGTCAAGGCGGTGGCCATTTCACTTTGGGTAATCGCACCTGCCAAGCCGGGATATTCTTTCTCGAGTCGCTGAATAATGGCCGCCAGCCACCGGTCACGTTTATGATGGTAGGCCTCCCTGGAAAGCCGTTGCCAATTGCTCAACCGGTCCAGACCGACCACGGACAGCAGGAACGGCGGCTGCGCATTCAGGCCGGAGTCAACGCGGCTGTAATCCACCACAGACATCAAAGGCATCTGCTCACCCGGTAGCTCGCTCAGCAACGCCGCATTGTGGCGATAATCCGCCAACGCCGTTATCCAGTCCGGCACAAGCACCGTGCTGTAATTGCTGACGCCAAATTCGGCCGGGCGTCGCGCCAGCCCCAGGGAGATCGAAAACAAGGACAGGGACAGCGGTTTATCCATATAGGGCTGCATGAATGCATCCCTGGCCTCTGCCGGCAGCGCCTCCGCCAGGACATTCGGCGCTGCGTTGCCAAACAACACCGGCGCCAAATCCGTCCGTGGATCACCGCCCTGTCTGCTTTCGTGTTCGACACCCATCGCCCGCCCCTGTTCGTCCAGCAGGATGCGCGTGACGGTGCGGCCGGCCTCGGCGCTGCCGCCCTCCTCCTCAATCACTTTAACCAGGCGATTGCTCAGGGCCTGGGAACCGCCGCGGATATAGTGACCGCCACCGGAGAGGAACCCCCCTTGCGCCACCGCATAAAACAACCACCACATCTGTTCAGGATCATCGGCGTAATAGGGCAAATTGGCGGCCAAGGCAATCTTGATGGCCTCATCATTCCCAAACAGCTGGCTAAACACATCGGCAAGGCTTTTTTTCATATCCCGCAACACGGGCCATAAGGTCAACGGCACCGCGGGCGCATGCAAAAACCACCATAACCCGCCGTGTTGTTCGCTGAACAGACCGACAGCCTTATTGACCGCGTTAAGGCGCTGGAACAGCTCAACCAGGGCTTTTTCATGCGCGGGAAAACGCGATTGCAGCGCCGCTCTGGCTGCCTCGATGCCATGAGACAACACAAACGGCTCTTTCAGCAGACGACAGCGCACTTCATATAAATCGCCCACCGGCACGAATTCGATATCATCAAGAATACCCAGCGCCTGAAAAATCTGGTGACTCGGATCGTGAACGTCATGCGGATCGGTGGTTTCGTGCAGCGATGCCTCGATGCTCAGGGCACCGTGCCGATAAACCGTCGCCGCACCGCCAAAATTATCATTGCGCTCCAGCAGCAACACCCGATGCCCCACCCGCGCATACAAGGCGCCGGCGGTTAATCCCCCCAGCCCGGAACCGATCACAACGGCGTCGAAATCCCTAGCCATGGTCTCCGCCCCCTTCTCCCCACCTCAGAGC
>DATMXC010000231.1:0-8672 GCA_035561915.1 Gammaproteobacteria bacterium | reverse complement strand
GGATGGGCCTGTATCAGACTTAGCATTTCTTTGAGCATCTCCACGCCCGGGAGTTCAATACCGCCGAGGCGTTCGGGGTCGCCCGCTTGCAGGGCCAGCGGGGGCCGCTGTAACAAGAGGGCGATCGCCAGCCGCACCGGCGGCATCCGCGCCGGACTTTGCGGAGGGGTCGCCTTGATCAACGGAGGTTTGATCGCCGTTTTTGGCGCCCGCTGTTCAAACAGCCGAGTGAGATCGGCCGCCTGCATGCGGGTGATCTCCGCCAGCCGGGCGATCATCATCTGGCGAAACGCGCCGGACGGAAGCTGCGATAGGTGCGGCCGGGCCAGCTCTACCAGACGTGCCCGTCCATCCATGCTGGTGACATCGGCCTGCTTAAGCAGGCTTTCATAGAAAAAGCTGGAGCAGGGCATGGCACCGGCCAGCCGGGACTCGAAGGTCTCACGGCCCTCCTTGCGCACCAGGCTGTCGGGGTCTTCGCCGTCGGGTAAAAACAGAAAGCTCGCCTGGCGGCCGTCGTGCAGCACGGGCAGGGTATTTTCCAGGGCGCGCCAGGCGGCCTCGCGGCCGGCACGGTCGCCATCAAAGCAGAATATCAGCGTGGGGACGACGCGAAACAGACGTTCCAGGTGTTCGCGGGTGGTGGCCGTCCCCAGGGTCGCCACGGCATAGCGGATGTCATATTGCGCCAGCGCCACCACATCCATATAACCCTCGACGACCAGCAGCCGGTCGAGGTCGCGCACCGCCTTGCGGGCCTCATAGAGACCATACAGTTCGCGGCCCTTGTGAAACAGCGGCGTCTCGGGCGAGTTGAGGTACTTAGGCGTTTCTTCATTGCTAATCACCCGGCCGCCGAAGCCGATAGTGCGGCCGCGCGCGTCGCGGATCGGAAACATGACGCGATCCCGGAAGCGGTCATAGTAGCCACCGCCTTCCTTAGTTATCAGCATCCCGGCCTTGGCGAGTTGCGCCTGCAGCGCCGGATCACCCTTGCCCAGCGCGCGCAACAGATTGTCCCAACCCGGCGGCGCATAACCGATACCATAGTGCGCCGCGATCTCGCCGCTCAGGCCGCGTTCCTTGAGGTAGGCGACGGCGCGCGGCGCATCGGGATGTTCGCGCAACTGGCGGGAATAAAAGTCCGCGGCCTGTCCGAGTAGCACGTAGAGATCCTGGCCGTCTGAAGCGGCGACGCGCGGCGCCGCCTGCTCCGGCAGCGGCAAACCTACTCGGCCGGCCAGCTCGCGCACCGCCTCGACGAAATCCAGGTGCTCGTACTCCATAAGGAAGCCAAGGGCCGTACCGTGGGCGCCGCAACCGAAGCAGTGATAAAACTGCTTCTGCTGGCTGACGGTGAATGAGGGGGTTTTTTCGTCGTGAAACGGGCAACAGGCGACGTAATCACGCCCGGCCTTGCGCAAGGGGACATGCGCGTCTATGACCTCGACGATGTCCGTGCGGGTGAGAAGTCCGTCAATGAAATCTTGGGGGATACGGCCGGTCATGGCGCCAGTATAAGCCTTTGCTGAGCCGTCCCCAAAAACTCAACGCAAAGATGCCAGCCACAAAGAAACCAGGGTGTCCCGGACGGGCAATACTCAACTACGCTGTGTTTGAGATCAGCCTAAAGGCTTGCTAACAGACAGACATTGCCAGGTGGGATTTGAATACAATCTTGCAAGTATTACCTTTGCGTCTTGGCGTTAGGTTTTGTAGGCTAACCGCCCAGCCTGGCCTTGACCTTCGCACTCACCTTACCCATATCCGCACGACCTTGTGCCTGGGCTTTAAGGGCGGCTATTACCTTGCCCATGTCCTTGGCGGACACGGCCCCGGTATTGGTGATGGCGGCCTCGATCAGGACATCAATCTCGGCCTCGGAGAGTGCGGCGGGCATGTAGGTCTGGAGCACTTCGATTTCATAGACCTCTTGATCCGCCAGTTCCTGGCGGCCCGCCGCCTGGTATTGGCTGATGGAGTCGCGCCGCTGCTTGATCATCTTTTCAATGGCGGCGATCACCTGGGCGTCATCCAGCGCGATACGCTCATCCACCTCGCGCTGTTTGATGGCCGCCATCAGCAGGCGGATTGTCCCTAGGCGGCGCTTGTCAGCGGCGCGCATGGCGGACTTCATGTCCTCGGTAATGCGCTGCTTTAATGCGGATTCAGGCTGACTCATGGTTATCACACGAAGGCGAAGGCAATGAAAATACCCGGACTGGGCGAATGCCGCGATCCGGGACTTGAGAGGGGTTAGCAGTAATTTCCCGTATGCGCCGCAGCGGCAATACGGGCTACGTTAAGCTAGTAAAGTCTGACCCGGCGTGTCACGTCACGCGAAGACCGCTTCAACTGGCGTTTGACCGCGGCAGCGGCTTTGCGCTTGCGCACCGAGGTGGGTTTTTCATAAAACTCGCGGCGTCTCACTTCGGAAAGCACACCGGCCTTCTCACAAGAGCGCTTGAACCGCCGCAGGGCGATCTCGAAGGGTTCGTTTTCTTTTAAGCGTACGGACGGCATCTATTCGTTAACCTCAGACAACATGAATTGGTAAACATGTAATAATACCGGTCTTCTTTCTAAATTGCAAAATATGCGGTGGCTATGCGTATCCTGGGCATTGAAACCTCCTGCGACGAGACCGGGGTGGCGATCTACGACTCTGAACGTGGCCTGCTGGCCCACCGCCTGCACAGCCAGGTCGCCCTGCACGCCAAATACGCGGGAGTAGTGCCCGAACTGGCCTCGCGCGATCACGTACAGAGAACCCTGCCGCTGATCCGCGAGGTTCTGACTGAAGCACAGTGTGAAGCCGGGAGTATCACCGCCGTGGCCTATACCGCGGGGCCGGGCCTGGTCGGGGCGTTACTGGTCGGCGCCGCCATTGGACGCAGTCTCGCCTACGCATGGGGTATCCCGGCGGTTCCCGTCCATCACATGGAGGCCCATCTGCTCGCCCCCCTGCTAGAGGCCGATCCGCCCGCATTTCCCTTTATCGCGTTACTGGTGTCGGGCGGCCATACCCTGCTGGTCGATGTGCAAGGGATAGGCCAGTATCGAATCCTGGGCGAAACCTTGGACGACGCCGTCGGCGAGGCTTTCGACAAGATCGCCAAGCTGCTCGGTCTCGGCTACCCCGGCGGCCCTGCGCTGGAGCGGCTGGCCTTGCAGGGTCGGCCGGGGCGCTTCCACCTGCCACGCCCGATGACCGACCGGCCGGGTCTGGACTTCAGCTTCAGCGGCCTAAAGACCGCCGCCGTGACGCTATTTCATAATCAGGACGCGACCGCCGAAACTCGCTCCGACCTCGCTCATGCCTTTCAAGAGGCCGTGACAGAGACGCTCGCCATCAAATGTCAACGGGCCTTACAGGAGACGGGACTTACCCGCCTGGTGGTGGCCGGAGGGGTGAGCGCCAACCAGGCCTTGCGCCACCGCCTCACCCAAATGGCAAACGAACAGGATGCGCAGGTCTATTATCCACGCCTGGAATTTTGCAGCGACAACGGTGCAATGATCGCCTTCGCTGGTTACCAGCGGCTGGCAGCAGGTCTGGACTCTGACCTCAACACGCTTGCCTTCGACGTGCGGGCGCGCTGGTCACTTGCCAACGTCAGTTTACAGGATTAATTCAATCACCTATTCGCAAGACTTGACGTTAACCACCCATGCTTCCTAGATTACTCTACCTTCTGCCCCTCATTTGGCCGCTTATAGGCTGCCAATGGGCCGCCCAACAGTTTTTCCTGCCGCGCGAGGGCATACGCCCATCAGAATACAGCGTTACCGTACAGCGGCACGCCGTGATGAAAACCTCGGACAATATTGCACTCGCAGCTGACATCTTCCGGCCCAACGACTTGGGTAAAACGCCCACTATCCTCGTTCGTATCCCTTTTTCCAAAACTCTGGCGAATCAAATCCGGGCCGAAGCCGTAGCCCGATTCTGGGCCAGCCGAGGTTATACGGCGGTGATACAGGGTACGCGGGGCCGCTATGAATCCGGCGGTCATTACTATCCTTTGATTAATGAGCGGCAGGATGGCATCGAAACTCTGCGTTGGATTGCCCAACAACCCTGGTACAACGGCAAGCTCGGTATGTGGGGTGGCTCGGTATTTGGTTATACGCAATGGGCGGTTGCGGACCAAACTGATCCGGGTCCATCGGCGCTCGATATTCAGATTTGCAGCACCGATTTTTATGGCATGTTCTATTCAGGTGGTGCCTTTGCATTGGAAAGCGCGCTCTACTGGGCGATTAAAAGTCACGGCACAGAAGATATTGACCCCTCCCTGGATGATTTGGAGCGTGGATTTAATGGCTTTCCCCTTATCGAAGCAGATAACCGGGCCATAGGGGATGTACCATTTTTCAATGACTGGGCTACCCATCAGGAACGTGACGAATACTGGCAGAGTATTGATGGCGTTGATCGGGCAAAACATATTAAAGCACCGGCCCTGTTGATGGCGGGCTGGTTTGATCCTTTTCTACCAACCCAGCTTAATGACTTTGCGCAGATTCGCAATGAGGCCGAACCTTATGTCGCGGCAAACACGCAATTGATCATCGGTCCTTGGTCTCACGCCGACACGGTAACCCTGCCTGGTGGAATCAATGCCGGTGATTACAGACAAGCCAGTCTAGCCCCCTCCATAGACTGGTTCGACCGTCACCTCATGGGGCGCAATATTCAAGCCGCGCCGGTGAAAATTTTCGTCATGGGTGATAACGTCTGGCGCGACGAGCAAGAGTGGCCACTCACCCGAGTAAAGCCCACGCAGTATTACCTTAGCAGCAGCGGTAATGCGAATAGCCTACGCGGGACCGGTCTCTTGACCACACACGCTCCGGACTTTGAGTCCGCTGACCATTACAGTTACGACCCGCTCCATCCTGTTCCCTCCCGTGGCGGCGCCATATTAAGCCCGCGTGCGGGAATCGCGGTACAGAACGAAATCGAGGCCAGGGAGGACGTGCTGGTCTATACCAGTGCTGCACTTGAAAAAGATACTGAAGTCACCGGCAATATAGAAGCTGTACTGTATGTTAATACGTCCGCACCCAACACCGATTTTTATGCCAAACTGGTAGACGTTCATGCGGATGGAGTTGCCTACAACGTCTCCGATGGAATTCTGCGCCAAGACTATCCATCATCGTCTTCGCATCTGCAAAGTCCGCGACAAATAACCATACGCCTCTGGCCTACCAGCATGGTGTTTAAAAAGGGACATCATATCCGGCTCGAAATCACCAGCAGTAACTATCCTCGCTATGATCGAAACCCCAATACCAGCCGGAATATCGCAGTAGAGACCTCTACCAACGTTGCAATGCAATCCGTTTACCATGGAAGCACTACACCTTCTCGCCTTATCTTGCCTATTGTCCCGCGATAAGATCAATGCCACACCAACCCAGTAACCAAGAAAAACCCGTCGCCGGCTTTGCTGTAGCATTGTGGATATTGGTTTTCGTATTCTGCCTGCGCGTGCTCGGCCAATTAATACAGCAAGTTTCCCCATTGCCGTGGCTGCCTGGCCTTGAACAGTGGCAAGGTAGTGCTTTACCTTACTGGTTGCTCCTGACGATACAGTGGGCGATCATTGCCGTTATGGTAATGTCGGTACGACGCTGTACTTCGGGTAACTTGGTGCGCAGGCCGGCCCAAGGAAAGTGGCTATTATTCTTAGGCACGATATATTTTGTCGTTATGGCGGGACGACTTGTCATTGGCTGGACCCTTCCATCCGCCGGCCCGTGGTTTCATAAACCCATTCCGGCGATTTTCCATCTCGTGCTTGCATCCTTCATATTGTTGCTGGGCGCTCATCATACAAATCGGATAGCCCGCGCAGTGACCCATGTTGACCGCAACGTGGATGAAACATGACAGAAAGGATCATGAGTTACCTCGTCTATCCCGTGACTATCGTATTGGCGGTCGGCCTATACATAGTTTGGAGTGGCGCCACGGACAGTCTTGCGCTGAGCGCCGTCAGCGCGGTCGTACTGGGAGTGATTTCGATTGCTGGTTTTGAATACCTCAAGCCCAAACATCTCGAATGGCGGCCGCAAAAGAACGATATTCAGAATGACCTGCTTTATACCGCGCTGATCCAGGTTGCCCTGCCACGCCTGCTCGGTCTCCTGATCGCGCTTGCGCTGGCTGAACAGGTTGGCGAGCATGCCCCATTCGCTGAGCTTTGGCCTAGGGAATGGCCGCTGGCGGCCCAAGCCTTACTCTTGATCATAAGTGCGGATTTCATGCGCTATTGGCTGCACCGTTTGGCGCATACCACACCATTTTTATGGCGTCTGCATGCGGTGCATCACTCGGTGGACCGGCTCTATTGGCTGAATACCAGCCGCTTTCACCCCTTTGAAAAAATACTTCAGTTTTCTCTCGACTCGCTGCCCTTCATCCTCATGGGGGTTGAGCCGCGCGTGCTCGGTTTTTGGTTTGTAGTGTATTCAGTGAACGGTTTTTTTCAGCACTCCAATATCCGCTTGCGTTTTGGTTTCCTGAGCGGTGTATTCAGCACCGCGGAGTTGCACCGCTGGCATCATTCAAAAACCACCGTGGAATCAAATGCCAACTACGCCAACGTATTCATTATTTGGGATCGCCTGTTCGGGACGTATTTTCATCCGAAAGATCGGGAAGTCACCCAGCTTGGGCTGATAAATCGCAACTATCCGATGGACTTTTGGACACAATTAAAAACCCCTCTTATAAATGGTCTTGATAAGAAAGACGCTCCTCCACCCTCTTTCACCGAGGGCGTGCTAAATCTCCTCATCTGCAGCCGGATGTGGGTGGTTAAACTTATTTATTGGCAAAACCTGATACGGGCTGCGAATTCACCACTAGCTACGCAACAGGCCGTGCTGCGTCGGATTCTGCTTAATAACAGTGCTACTCGGTATGGGCGAGAATACGGATTTAGCACTATTTCCTCATACGACGAATTCGCAAAAAAAGCCCCCGTCGTCGCGTATGAAGCGTTGCGCCCCTATGTCGAGGATCAATTGGCAAGCGGAAATACTTCACTCACAATAGCGCGACCCGTCATGTATGCTAGAACCAGCGGCACCACCGGGCAGCCGAAATACCTCCCGATAGTGCAGGAAGAATTAGCTCGCCAACGGCGTCATGCGGCGCTCATGGCGTATAGCCACTATGCGTTTGATCCCCTGGCCTTCAGCGGAAAGATTCTGGCCCTTGCATCTCCAGCGGTGGAGGGCCGCTTCGAAAACGGCATTCCATGGGGATCAGCTTCGGGTGTCTTGTACGCGGGGATGGGGCGCCGCATCGCCGCCAAATATGTCGTGCCGCCTGAGGTCTTCACCCTGGAAGATCACTCGCTTAAATATCTCCTCATCCTGCGTCTTGCACTGGCGCATAAGAATATCACCTATCTAAGTTCCGCCAACCCTTCCACACTATTGAAATTATGTGCGCTGGCCAATGAGCATTGGCGCGAACTTATTAGTGACATCGAGCATGGAGGTTTCAGCAGGAAATCGGCGTTGCCGTCTCATGTCGTTCAAGCCCTACAAAAAGCTTTTCGCCCGCTACCCACGCGAGCTGCAGAATTGCGAGATATTTTTGAACATCATCCACCCGCAAGCTTCGCCAAGTTATGGCCATTCTTACGCCTGGTTTCCACCTGGACATCCGGAAATTGCGCCGTGGCCGTTGACGCCGTCCGTACTTTGCTTTCTCCCTCAACCCATATTGTTGAGCTAGGCTACTTATCCAGCGAATTTCGCGGCACCTTGACGATTGATTGCGAAACGGGCGCCGGCCTTCCGACGATCGAGGATTACTTTTTTGAATTCATCGAACCTGAAAAATGGGAGGCCGGCAGCCGCGACTTTCGATTGATCCATCAGATTGAAAACGGGCGCGACTACACTATCGTTGTCACCACCCCCTCAGGGCTGTACCGTTATTTCATCAATGACATTGTCCGCGTCACGGGGTATTTCAAGAAAACGCCGACTATCCGATTTCTGAATAAGGGAAAAGGGGTCACCAATCTCACTGGAGAGAAGCTGTATGAGAGCCAGGTCATCGAGGCCATACAGCAGGCCGGAAAACAGTTCGGTCTGAACATCGCATTCTTGGTGATGCTGGCTGATATTGATAGACAAACCTATCGTCTCTACCTAGAAACAGACGGTAAGCACGCACCCGCAACGGAAATTGCGCGCTTCGTTGATGACGCTATTGCCAAACTCAATATTGAATATGACAGCAAGCGCAAAAGTGGGAGGCTCGGCCCTGTTACCATGGAGTGGTTGGCGAAGGGGGCAGGGGAAGCCTATCGCTCGCATTGCATCCAGGCGGGCCAAAAAGACGGCCAATACAAAATGATTGCTCTCCAGTATGCACGCGAGTGCAAATTTCCATTTGGTTCATACCTATGCAGGGATTAATGCAGTATGCGTATTGAACACTTAAACATGTCAGTGCTTGAAATCCCCTTCAAAACCTCCTTCAAGCACGCCTCGGCGGAGCGTTCAAAAACCGCAAGTGTTTGGGTAACGGCCCGCTCGGAAAATGCTGAACTGGTAGGGTATGGCGAGGGGTGTCCAAGAGAGTATGTTACCGGCGAAAGCGTCGAAACGGCGCTCCTCTGGTTTAACCGGCATCG
>DATMXC010000230.1:0-3771 GCA_035561915.1 Gammaproteobacteria bacterium | reverse complement strand
AATCGAATCCGGATTCACGCACAGCACCTTCTGTAAGGTGCGCAGGCGGTTATGCTGCGCCGCGAGCGGCAACCATTGCTCTATGCGCCCCACCAGCAACAATCGCGCGCCGGAATCTTCCAGGATATAGGTAATACTCTCGGTACTATCGGAAGTATACAAAGGCACGACCACGAGTTGCAGGGAAAGGGCAGCCAGATCAAAACATACCCACTCCACGCTGTTGTTCAGCAGGATGGCGACCCGCTCACCCGGAGCGAGACTCTCCTTGGCCAACGCTTGCTGCCAGCGCGCAACCAGGCGTTCCATCTCTTGCCATGTGTAACGCTTCCACTTTTTTTTAGCATAGTCATATTGCAGGTAGGCAATTGCCTTCGGCGTATTCGCCACGCGGCGCTGGAAAAGGCCGGACAGTGTGCCTATCTGACCGGCATGGATGCCATATTTATACAGTTTAGCCGGCATGTTATGTCTTCAATTTGAGCGCATGGCTGAGTGTCAGATCCGGTTCGCCGCAGTGGCGCAAGATTTCCGCCCGCGCCGCATCGCGCAGTTGAATAGCAGCACTCCAATCGGATCCTTTAGGTTCAATAGGTACTCCTATTGTGACACTAATTGAACCACGGCGCGGAAACCAGTGATCGGCGCGCAGGATGGAGCGTGTACCCCGGATGCTGACAGGCACGACGGGCACCCCGGCTTGAGCCGCCGCGACAAACGCACCCATATGAAAGGGGAGCAACCCTGGCATGCGGTAGAAAGTGCCTTCCGGGAAGAATGCCAGGGAGCGTCCCTCGCGCACGGACTGCGACAACTGTTCTGCATCCTCAACTCCGCGCAATAATGCGAAACGTTCCACAAAACTCGCGTCGATGTGACGTAAATAAATTCCTGCTATCGGATGGTCCAGCAATTCGCGCTTGGCCACAAAGCCGAACGGCCTCGGCAGGAGCGCAATCAACAGGATGCCGTCCAGATAACTCGTATGATTGGCCACCAGTACGCAAGGTGCGCCGGAGGCGAGACTATCCAACCCCTGCACGGTTAGCGTGACGCCCGACAGCCGGATCAAAAGTCGCGCCCCGACATGGCTTACCGCCCAACTCCATTCTGGCCTGGGCAACAAGACGGCGATCAGCAGCGTGATTTGGGCGAGTATCGAGAACACCGTCCAGGCGTAGGCGGCATACAGGACATCGGCTATGACACGGCGCAGACGTCGCAGTTCCGGCAGCACGCTTAAAATTGATAAACGGACGAACTGCCACCACACCGCGCGTTGCTGTACCTCACTCAAACCTTTTTCATAAAGCTCGCGGCTGGCCGCACGGCGTATCTTCCCGCTCGATGTTTTAAGCACGCTGTGGACAGGCGCCAGCACGATATCATCCGGCGGAGAACCGAGCAGATCGCTGCTCAGGCTGTTGATTTCAAGTCGCAGCTTATCCAGAACTTCTGCACCCTTCTCGCGTGTCTCCGCCATGACCACCAGCCGTTCGGTACGCGAGGCTGGATCAGGGCTGCCGAACACTGCCACACAACCCTTGCGTATGCCTGGAATATTGCCTACCGCCTCTTCCAGCTCATGCGGGTAGATATTGCGGCCGGCGTGAATGATGATGTCCTTGACCCGCCCCGTGATGTACACATCGACACCGGCAATATAGGCGAGATCACCGGAGTCTAACCAGTCACCGTGAAACAGGTTGCGGGTCTGTTCAGGATTGCGAAAATAGCCGCTGGTGGCGGACGGACCTTTGAACTCCAGCCTGCCCTCTACCCGCTCGGCGATCTCGCGGCCCGTGTCGTCAACAATGCGTATCTGATGACCGGGCAAGGGCTGACCGCAGGCCACAAAACGCAAGACATCCGTTTCATCATTTCCCGCCGGCACGGCATTCCCGGTGCGGGTGAACGCATCACGCTGTATCCTGTCTATCAACGGCCCGCGGCCCGGCGGAGGGAAGGCCAACCCGACCGATGATTCGGCTAACCCGTAGACGGGGGCGATGACATCGGGCCGCAGACCATAGCGGGCAAAGCGTTGCGTAAACTTAACGACCGTGTCGGGACTCACCGGCTCGGCACCATTGAAGGCCATGCGCAAACTGTTAAGATCCAAGCCCTCGATTTCGCGGTCCTCGATCTTGCGCAGGCAAAGTTCATAAGCAAAATTAGGCGCGGCGGAGAGTGTGCCGCGATACCTGTGTATCGCCCAGAGCCAACGCGCCGGATGCGCGAGAAAGGTGAGCGGCGACATCACCACGAACTGGCATGCGAAATACAAACTCCCCAGCCACGCGCCAATCAGACCCATGTCATGGTACAAGGGCAACCAGCTGACGAAGACGTCTTTCGAGGAGACCTGAGCCGCCTCTCCCATGGCGCGGATGTTTGCAAGCAGGTTGGCGTGAGTGAGCACTACTCCTTTTGGATTACCCGTGCTTCCTGAAGTGTATTGCAAAAAGGCGATGTCCTGGCTCTTAATGGCAACCGGCGTAAATTTCTCTGCGGCGGAGGATAATTCTCCCACTGTGGTAATCGTGTGTAACGTCGGCACTTGCGACTTGAGCAATCGTGCGAGTGCCTTGGCCTCCGGCACGGTGACTAGGATCGTGGCGAGCGCATTGGAGAGTATGCCTGCGTGCCTGCGCAAATGATCCTCGATCTGCGACAGCCGCGCGGGCGGATAGATCGGCACGGGTATCGCGCCCGCCAACAGTATCCCAAAGAAGCTATAAAAATAGTCGCGGCTGGTCGGCAACATCAACGCCACCGTCTGCCCCGGCTCAAGATTGAGCCGGAGCAATCCGGCGGCCACAGCCTGCGCCCCTTGGCGCAGCGCGGCATAACTAATGCGCTCTTCTTCACCCGATGCACCATGTAGAATGATATGCGGCCGGTCAGGATGGGAGAGCACATGACTATCCAGCACTTCAATCAGGGTAGCGGCCTGGGATGGGACGATCTCGCTCGGTTGCTGCACTAGACTGCTGACTTGCGTCGCCACAGCGGGTTTCGGCATTACAGTCGCGGCTGACATGGCACGAAGCAGGTCGCGTGGAGTCTCCGCACTCGCCAGCACCTGCTCCGGCAAGCTCACATTGAAGGTGCGCTCTATGCGCATCAACAGCTCGACACGGCCCAGGCTATCAATACCCAGATCCCGGTCCAGTGAACTGTCCAACGTAACCGCGACGGCCCTTTCCCCATGGGGATGTAACTCGGCAATGAACTCTTGTACCGTTTTGAGCAGTACAGCGGCGCGGCTGCCTACTGCGTCGAGCTTGCCTTCCATGCTTTTCCCACCGCTCATCTGCTATTCAATTTTATCATGAACAACACCTACGGATGCCTGCCGTCACCTTTTAGCAGGCACACATTGATGGCAACCATCACAGCGCTCGTTGTAGCCCAACGCGACTCCATCGTGACGCAGGCGATGCAGCCGCCGCATTTCATGCCCTGCTCTGCCAGCGTCAACCTGTTCATGGTTGCGCTTCTCTCCGGATATCAATCGAGAATTACAGCCACTCTGCGCACGCGTAACCCAGACGCATGACGCGCAGTTTGAGCATGGAATTCACGCACGCTCAGAAGAACCACTGTAGCGAGGTGTGGGCGAGATCGTGGAAGCGTCCGTATTCGCTGCCGGAGCCACCGCGGAAAAATTGCACGCCGAGCACCCACTCCCAGTCGGCGGTGAGCGAGTAGATGAGGCTCGGCGCAAGGAAGAGACTGCCGTCGTCGAGGTTGGCGATGAAGTGATTC
>DATMXC010000229.1:0-8656 GCA_035561915.1 Gammaproteobacteria bacterium | reverse complement strand
GGCATCAAGATGCTACCCACGGCACAAACTTCGCCCTATGCGGACGCCGAACGCAAGGTTGCTTTGATTCAGCCGCGCGGCAAGGTGATTTTGGATACCTGTGGAGGCCTCGGCTATTTTGCCGCGTGGTGTGTGCAGGGTCTGGCCAAGCAGGTGCTTTCTTATGAAAAGAATCCCGACGTGGTCTGGTTGCGGGGACTGAATCCCTGGTCGCCCAAGGCTGACGATATTTTGAGCTTGACGCTGGGTGACATTTGCGAGCAGATCGTGTCGCTGCCCAGTGGCTCGGTCGACGCCATTTTGCACGACCCGCCGCGCTTCGGTATCGCCGGCGAACTCTACTCGCAGGTTTTTTATGACCAGCTTGCCAGGGTGCTGAAGCGCAAGGGCAAGCTGTTTCACTACACGGGTACCCCGAACAAGTTAACCAGCGGCCGCGACGTGCCCAATGAAGTGGCGAAGCGCTTGCGGCGCGCAGGTTTTGTCGTGGAGTTGAGCGGCGATGGGGTGTTGGCGGTAAAGAACTAGCGCATACTGACGCATAGGGGTCATCGCGAGCGCTTCTCCTCGTACATCAGTTGGTCGGCGATTTCCCAGGCACCCTTGAGTCCGGTCGATGGGGCCCGCATGGCGAATCCTATCGAGGCCTTGACGTTAGCGTCGGCCAGCGCTGTGCGGACACGCTTGAGCAGTGCTTCTCCACCAGCGCGATCACACTCGACACTGAGAACACCGAATTCGTCGCCCCCCAAGCGGGCAACGATGTCGAGTGACCGGGCAGTTTGGCGCAACGCAGAGCCTGCACGCGCGATGAGCGCATCTCCCGCTGCATGCCCCTGCGTGTCATTTACAAGCTTCAGTTCGTCTAGATCAATCATCAAGATTGCTGCTGGATGGCCATACCGGCGGCAGCGATCCTCCTCGGAAACCAATAGGCGATCCCACCCGCGCCGATTGTACACGCCTGTCAGCGCATCGATCAGCGCTTCCGATTGAAGTCTCTCGGATCGGCGAGCCTCCTCTGTAGCTCTGAGCTCAACCTGAAGAATCGTACTCAACATGGCTCCGAGCATCTCCACGAGTTCCTGTTCGCCGACGATCGACTCCGGTTGGGACGAGGGATGAATCGCACATAGGGTGCCAAACAGGCTCCCATCCGCGCGGGTCAGGGGCAAGCCGACATATGCCTTGATCTGGACTTGACGCCCGATCGGCGCCGCGGCGTATGCAGGGACGGCGTCCGAACGCGGCGCAATGCGCGGACCGTTGCCCTTCACCATCTCGGAGCAGAATGAATCGGCCCACCGAAAAATCGTACCCGGAGCGACGCCGTAACCGTGATCCTCACTCTGAAGCACGATCCAATCGTCGCCCTCAGTCCGGGTGACCATCCAAAGATCGAAACCCAATCGCCGGTGAAGGAACGCAAGCACCGCACGCCCGGACGTTTCGAAGTCGCTAAAGCTGAGAGCATCCATGGCTACGCCTCTCTACAAAGTCGCCCAACGTTCTGTGAAACGCTAAGTCTTCCCTTGCAATTGTAACAGTATTGCTTAGTTTTCCAGAGCAAGCAAAAGAGTTCACATTTTGCCTTTCGACACGTTATCTTCCACCGCCTTGATAAGAAAGCCTATCATGAACCCTGTCGAAAGGCCTGCCAACGCCAGTCATTGATCTCCGGCGGGTCAAGCCCCTCGCGCAGAATGAATGTGCGATGGTCGGCGAGCTTGCGTTCATATTCCACGATCAATGCCTCGGCTTGCATTGAAAAATGGGGATGGCAGGCGGCCATCTTCCGCGCCGCCTGGATCACCAGGTGGTAGCGGCTGGTGCGGTTGCGGATGTGCATGTCGAACGGCGTGGTGGTGGTGCCTTCTTCGCGGTAGCCGTTGATATCGAAACGTTCGCTGTTGGGGCGCTCCCAGCACAGTTGTTTGATCGCTGCGGTGTAGCCGTGGAAATTGAAAATCACCGGACAATCGAGCGGAAAGATTCTTTGGAAACGCTCTTCTTCGAGTCCGTGCGGATATTTTTGCGGAATACCGAGCACCAGCAAGTCGGTGACATTCACCACGCGCACACGCCAGTCGGGGGCAGCGCGCCGTAGTAGATCGGCTGCGGCCAAGGTCTCCAAGGTGAGATTGTCGCCGCAGCAGGCCAGCACCAGTTGCGGGTCTTCGCCTTCACTGGTGCTGGCCCAGGGCCACACCGAGGCACCAATCCGACAGTGCTCACGCGCCTCGTCGAGGGTAAGCCATTGCGGCATGGGTTGCTTGCCCGCGATCACCAGATTGATGTAGTTGGTGACGCGCAGGCACTCGTCCATGGTGTGCAACAAGCAGTTGGCGTCGGGCGGAAAATAGATGCGGTAGGTGTGGCCTTTTTTGGTGAGCAGATTATTGATGAAGCCGGGACCTTGGTGCGAATAGCCGTTGTGCTCCTGACGCCAGGCCTCCGAGGTGAGCAGATAATTGAGCGATGAGATCGGTTTGCGCCACGGGGTCTCGATGGAGGATTTCAAAAACTTGGCGTACTGATTCATCATGCCGTCCACGATGCTGAGAAACGCCTCGTAGCAGGGAAACAGGCCGTGCCGCCCGGTGAGCAGATACCCTTGCAGCCAGCCTTGGCAATTATGCTCGGAGAGTACTTCCAGCACGCGTCCGTCACGCGCGGTGTGCTCGGCGACCTCGGGCAGCGGCCAGACATACTGGCGATCCGTAACCTCCAGCACCGCGCCCAGTTTGTTCGACTCCAACTCATCAGGACATACGATGCGGAAATTGCGCTGTGTCTGGTTGAGTTTTATGACATCGCGCAGGTATTGACCGAGTCGCTCCACACTGCTCACAAGGCTGAGCCCTCGTGACGTGACCTCTACCTCGTGGGATTCCAGCGGCGGCAGCGTGAGCGGTTTGCGCCGCGCGCCGCCGAAGCCGTGCGGATTCATGGCCATGCGCTTGTCGCCCGTGGGGCACAACGTGCGGATGTCCTCGGCGGGATGGCCGTTTTTATCAAATAACTCTTGCGGGCGGTACGAGCGTAGCCAGGTTTCGACAATCTTGAGATGTACAGGATTTGTTTTAGCCTCTTTTGCGGGTACTTGATGCGAAAGAAATGAATCCTCATTTTTTTTGCCGTCAACTTCCTTCGGTCCAGTCCAACCTTTAGGCGTACGCAGTATCAGCATCGGCCAGCGTGGACGCGCGATGATTTCGCCGGAACGCGTACGCTGTTGCAGCGCGCGGATTTCCTCATGCGCCCAGCTCACCGCCGCGCCCATGTCGTCATCAATGTGATCGCTCAAGTCTACAATCCGCACAGCATATCCATAACCGGTAAACAGCGCGCATAACTCTTCGTCCGTCATGGTGCCGAAGATGCTTGGGTTGGCGATCTTGAAGCCGTTCAAATGCAGTATCGGCAACACCGCTCCATCGGTGGCCGGATTTAAAAACTTATTGCTGTGCCAGGCGCCCGCCGTGGGGCCGGTCTCCGCCTCGCCGTCTCCGACGATACAAGCGACGATCAAATCCGGATTATCCAGGGTCGCGCCGAACGCAGTGGCGAGCGCGTAGCCCAACTCACCGCCTTCGTGAATCACACCTGGATAGATTGGACTCAGGTGGCTGGGAAATCGGTCCGGCCAGGAAAACGACTTTACAAACTCCTTAAGTCCGGCCTTATCCTGAGTGATGTGCGGAAAAAACTCCGTGAGAGTACCTTCCAAATACATGTTGGCGAGATTGGCCGCCGCGCCGTGGCCGGGTCCGGTGATGAGCATGATGCTGGCGTCAGTGTTTAAGATGAGCCGGTTGAGATGCGCGCAAACTAAATTGATGCCGGGCGCCGTGCCCCAATGGCCGAGCAGGCGCGGCTTGATGTGTTCGGGTTTCAGCGGTTCCTCCAGCAGCGAATTGTCCATGAGATAAATCTGCGCCGCGGTGAGATAGTTCACGGCACGCCGGTAACGCTCCAGCGCCGCCTTGCTGGATGCATCCAGTGTATGTTGCGTTGCAGTTCTGTTCATATGCTTTACCTCGCCTTTATACGCATCCGACATGTGCCTTGATCTGAACTTGACGCCCGATCGGCGCCGCGGCGTATGCAGGGACTACGTCCGAACGCGGCGCAATGCGCGGACCGTTACCCTTCACCATCTCTGAGCAGAATGAATCGGCCCACCGAAAAACAGTACCCGGTGCGACGCCGTAACCGTGATCCTCACTCTGAAGCACGATCTAATCATCGCCTTCTGTCCGGGTGACCATCCAAAGATCGAAACCCAATCGCCGGTGAAGGAACGCAAGCATCGCACGCCCGGACGTTTCGAAGTCGCTAAAGCTGAGAGCATCCATGGCTACACCTCTCTACAAAGCCGCCCAACGTCCTGTGAAAATCTAAGCCTTCCCCTGCAATTGTAACAATATTGCTTCGTTCTCCAGATCAATCTCCGATAACGCCAATGTCACAATACAAGATGTACCTCCTTTATTGCCTTGTCTGGAAACGCCGTATGATTCTCATGCGGTTGGGCAGTTTTACCGCGATTTTCCGCAGATGGCGGATGAAGAAGTGCTTGAAATGCTGAAGCAGACTGCTTAAGTAAACCCGCAATATCAGCGCATTTTCACCCGGCCCCCCTCCTTGATCCTGTCATCGGGGTGCGTAATAAGCCGTTCCCCGGCTTCGAGCCCCGAGAGTACCTGCACGGTGAGACCCGCGCGCTGACCGATTTCGACCGGCTGGGTCTTGGCGCGGCCGCTCTCCACCACGAATACGGCCCAGCCGTTGTTGAGGCGGAATAGGGCGCTGGCGGGAATCTGCAATACTTCCGCGCCTTCCCAGACGATGAAGCGCGCTTCTACCCGATAGCCATCGCCGAGACGGCGCCAAACTTCGCGCGGGGAAGTGATGTCGGCGATGACCCGCACGCGTTGTTCTTCCACACCGAGCGCGGAGACTTTGGTAAAGCCCGTGGGCTCGATCACGCGCACGGCGCCTTGCAGTGTTTTGCCGCCCCCCCAGCGATCCAGCAGTACTTTAGATCCGGGCGCAATTTGCACCGCGTGGGTGGAGAGCACTTCCACTTCAATTTCCAAGGTTTCCGGATTGCCGATTTCGATCAAGGGCTGGCCCGCCTGCACCGCACCCTCGCTTTCGCGCACGATTTTGAGCACCTGGGCATCAACCGGCGCACGCACGCTCAAGGTCTCGGCGGGTTTGCCGGTTTGCAGACTGCTGGTCATGGAAAGCGCCGCGCGCGCCATATCGAGTTCGAAGCCCGCCACGTTGACGGTATGTTCCGCCGCCAGCTTCGCGGCCTGGGTCCGGCTGACTTCCGAACGCGCCTTATCCAAGGCCTGCGCGGAAATAAAATTGGCTGTGCGCAGCGGCTCGGTGCGTTGCAACTCCTGGCGCGCCAGATCGGCCTGTGCGGCGGCGGCACGGGCATTCTCCACTGCGGCCGCCACGGCAGCCTGCGCGGCATTGACCTGGGCCTGCGTTTGCGCGCGCGAACGCGGGTCGAGGGCATCCGGGCGAGCCGGCTCGATCAGCACCAGTTCCTGGCCCAGTTTCACCGCATCACCTACACGCAGGTCAATACGCCGGGCATAACCCGACATCGGCGCTGAGACCACATAACGCTCCATCACCCGCGTCTTGCCTTCCTCCTCGATGGTGACGGCGAGCGGGCCTTTTACAGCGGGGGCGGCATCCACTGCCACGGCGCGCGGGAGAAAGCCATAGACGAGGCCGCCAGCGATAGCGAGGCCGAGGAGGGTGATGCCGATACGTGCGCGCAATTGCATGGTCTGATTCAGCGTCTATTTCTCGTTTGTCGTAGTTTGGGTTGAGTGTAGCGATACCCATTCTACAGATCGAGGAAGAATTTTCATTCCCGCGTTTTAAGCACAGCCACCAGATCCAATTTGCCGAGCCGGCGCCAAATGAGTAAGCCCGACACTAGCGCCGAGGCCACCACAACCGTTGCCCCCAGGGCGTAGTTGCTCGGATTCAGAATCAATGGCAGCCGGTAGAGGTCGCTCTCGAAGGCCAGCACCAAGATCCCGACCAGGCCAGCGCCGACCAGGAATCCAACCGGGATGGCGGCCAGCGTCAGCAGAGTCAGTTCTCCCAGCAGGATATAGGCGATCTCGCCTTGGGTGAAGCCCAGCACGCGCAGGCTGGCCAGCTCGCGGCCCCGCTCCGAGAGGGAGATGCGCGCACTGTTGTACACCACACCGAAGCCGATACTGGCGGCGAGCAGGGTCGCCACCATGTTGTAGAACAGCACGAACTCGCCGATGGTGGCGTAGAAACTCTGGATGGCGGCGGCGTTGGCGACCATGCCCAGCACCCGCGGCCGATCATGCAGTTTTGCGTAGACGGCTTGCTCCGCACCGGGTGCAATCGCCAGATAAGCACCGGAGACAACGTGGCCCTCGCGCATCAGCGTATTGAGCGAATCTTGCTGCATATAAGCCGACACGCCCAGATATTGCTGGATGATGCCCAGCACCGGCACCTGCCGCACCGGGCGGCTGCCTTCCAGTACTTCCACCGTGAGCATGTCGCCAGGCTTCACATGCAAAATATTGTTGGCCAAGTGGTCGGTAAGCACCACGCCATTCGGCGGCACTTGGATGGGTTGCAGCTTGCTATCGAGTGAGCGATGCAGTTGGCCTTCCGGCACAATGCCGTAAACGGCGGTGCGGTAACTGTATTGGTGAAAGCGCAGAATCGCGGGCACATCGCGAAAGCCCTCTACATGATCCACGCCCGGCAAGGCGGCGAGCTCGTGCAATGCGCGGCCCGACGTAGGCTCGATAAAGGCGAGCGCCAGATCCTCGCGCGCAGCCTGGCGAAACTGCACATCCACCATAAAGTCGATTGCGCCTTTCTGATAATTGCCCACCATCATCAGCGCGCTAGCGCAGGCAATGCCCAGCACCGTCAGCAGCGACTTGATTGGGCGGCGCTCGATATGGCGCAGGATCATGCGCGTGGGCGCAGCGAACCAGCGCTGCAAACCGATGCGCTCCGCGAGGGTGGCGCGATAGGCCACCGGCATCTCCGGGCGCATGCCTTCAGCGGGTGACAGGCGCACCGCGCGCGCAACAGAAAACAGCGTGCCGCTGATCGCCGCCGCCATCGTGATCGCCAGCGACATCAGGACCACGCCCGCATTGAGCTGATAGTCGAGGTAGGGGAAGCGAAAGGTCGTTTCCATATACACATTGGACAGGCCCTGGCCGAACCAAGCGCCCAAGGCCACTCCACCCGCCACGCCCAATACCACCATCAGCAGCACCAATTTGACGTAGTGCCAGCCGATGGCGAAGTAGGTATAGCCGAAGGCTTTGAGCGTCGCGATCTGCTCCCGCTGCAATGCGATGAGACGGCTCACCACCACATTGAGCAAGAAGGCCGCCACACCGAGAAAGATGGCGGGGAAAATAGTGGCGGTGGTCTGCAACTGTTTCAGTTCTTCGCTGAGAAAGCGATTGGAGAACTGATCCTTGCGCCCATAGGCCCCGGTGCCGCCATAGCTGCCGAGGATGGCGTCCGCACGGTCGATCACGTCCTGTACCTGCGCACTCTTGCTCAGGGTAAGCGTCACATTGTTGAAAGCGCCCGCCACGTCATAGGCGGCAGCCAAGGCGTTGCGGCCCATCCACAACACGCCATAGCGTTTGAAGTCGGGGAACATGGCTCCGGGCGCAATTTGGTAGACATATTCCGGCGATACTGCGACGCCGACGATGGTGAGCAGCTTGCGCTTGCCGTTGACGATCGCGGCGAGCTTATTGCCCGGTTGCAGTTGATGCGCATCGGCGAAAGTATCCGAGAGCACCACCTCGTCCGTGCTATAGGGCTGCACCATGCGTCCGCGTTTCAGGTACAGCGTATTGAGCAGCGGCTCACCGCTATCCGGCACCGAGAGCAGCAAGCCGGTGATGGGATCGGTGAAGTTTTCCACCTCCAGCTTCACCCCCGCGATCACCCGCGTTTCCAAATGCGCCACGCCGGGGATAGCGCGCAGGCGTTCGGCCACGGGCACGGGCGCACGCTTGAGATTGGCGAACACCTCGGCGAAGCGGTATTCACTATAGAAACGGTCGCGGGTCGTGACCAGCGAATCGTATGTGGATAAAGACATCACCAGCGTCGCCACCCCGCCCATGATCACCGCCGCGATGGCCAGCACCTGGCCGCGCAGGTGCCAGAGGTCGCGAAAGAGCTTCAAATCGAGCGCGCGCATGATTTACCCATGATCTACCAAGACAGCTCGTGCGCCGCTTTCTTCGCAGGGTTGCTGTGTATCTCGGCGATGTGCCCATCCGAAAGGCGAATCACCCGGTCCGCCATGTCGGCGATACCCGCGTTGTGGGTAATCAGCACCGTCAGTGTGCCGAGTTCGCGGTTCACTTTTTCCAGCACTTCCAGCACCACAACCCCCGTAGTCGAATCGAGCGCTCCGGTGGGCTCGTCGCACAACAGCACAGCCGGATTTTTGGCTACGGCGCGGGCAATAGCCACCCGCTGCTGCTCGCCGCCCGAGAGCTGCGCCGGGAAGTGATCGAGCCGGTGCGCCAGCCCGACGAGCGCGAGCGCCTCGTGGGGCGCCATCGGGCGCTCGACGATCTCGGTG
>DATMXC010000228.1:0-2004 GCA_035561915.1 Gammaproteobacteria bacterium | reverse complement strand
TTTATATATTGTGTAAGGAAGGACCAGCCCATGAATCTCTTCAGCGTATTATTTTTGATTGTGTTATCGGCCGGGATGGCGGTGCAACTCTGGCTGGCCCGCCGGCAGATCGCTTTCGTTTACCGTCATCGCGATCAGGTGCCAGCGAGCTTCGCCGCCCAGATTCTCCTCACCGACCATCAAAAGGCCGCGGATTACACCCTGGCCAAAACCCGCTTTGGCCAAATGGAGATCGTCGTCGGAACCCTCTGGTTGCTGGTCTGGACGCTGGGCGGTGGGCTTGACCTGTTAGACCAGATGTGGCGCAGCCTGGAACTCAATCCCTTGCTCACCGGCGTAGGCTTCATGATCAGCACCTTCGTACTGATGGCCTTGTTGGATCTCCCCTTCTCCCTCTATCGCACCTTCGTGATTGAACAGCGCTTTGGTTTTAACCGCACTACCCCAAAGCTATTCATCGCCGACCTCGTCAAACAGACCCTGCTCATGCTGCTGCTGGGCGTGCCCTTCGCCGCCGTCGTGCTTTGGTTGATGGAAGCGTCCGGAAACTTGTGGTGGCTGTATGTCTGGCTGGTATGGATGGGCTTTGCGCTGTTCATGATGTGGGCCTATCCGGCCTTCATCGCGCCGCTGTTCAACAAATTCAAAGAGCTTCAAGACGGCGGCCTGGTGGAACGCATCCAGGCACTGCTTAAACGCTGCGGCTTTACCAGTAAGGGCGTGTTTGTCATGGACGGCTCGCGCCGTTCCGGCCACGGCAACGCCTATTTCACCGGTCTTGGCACGCATAAACGCATCGTCTTTTTCGACACGCTGATGGACACCCTCAACCCCGTTGAGATCGAGGCCGTACTGGCCCACGAGCTTGGACACTTCAAGCGTAAACACGTGCAAAAGCGCATGGCCATCATGTTTGCGATGAG
The DNA here is from genome assembly GCA_035561915.1 of Gammaproteobacteria bacterium. GTDB lineage: Bacteria > Pseudomonadota > Gammaproteobacteria > SURF-13 > SURF-13 > JACPZD01. The sequence goes on along the minus strand of DATMXC010000228.1, from coordinate 1,081 downwards.
TCTCGCCGGACTCGCCCTGCTCGGCTGGCTCATCGAGCAGCCTTGGTTTTATGAAGGGCTCGGCATCACGCAACCTTCACGGCATACGGCGTTGATACTTTTCCTCCTCGCCATGCCCGTGTTTACCTTCTTTTTGTATCCGATCCTGGCCTATTTTTCGCGCAAAGATGAATTCGAGGCCGACGACTTTGCCGCCCAGCAGGCCGATCCGCGCGCGCTGATTGAGGCCCTGGTGAAACTGTACAAGGAAAACGCCAGCACGCTGACGCCCGATCCGCTCTACTCGGCCTTTCACGATTCGCACCCACCCGCCACGGCGCGGGTGGCGCACTTATTAACCAAGATTCCGCATCTTGCCTGAGGAGGTTGTTATGAAAAGATATGGATTTAAGGCGCTTTCTATCGCAGTACTGTTAACACTCGCCCCGCTCACCTATGCCGCCGACGCCAAAAACGGCCAGGCCCTCTACGAGGCCAACTGCACCTCCTGCCACGTCAAACTCATGGGAGGCGACAAGTACGCCATTCACACCCGCGCAAACAGCATCATCCATTCGCTGGATAGCCTTAAAAAGCGCGTCAAATTTTGCGAGAGCGGCAACGGGATGAATTGGACTGATACACAGATAGGCGATGTGGTCACCTATCTCAATGAAGCGTTCTACAAATTCAAATGAGGGAATGCGATGAGCGATTTGACGGCTAAACACTGTAAGGTCTGCGAAGGCGGGACAGCACCGCTTACCCCCGCGCAAGCACGTGACTTGCTAAATCAGGTCACCGGTTGGTCGCTGAATGAAAGCGGCACCGAAATCAGCCGTACCTTCCAATTCAAAAATTACTATCAGACGATAGCCTTTGTAAATGCGTTGGCCTGGATCGCACATCAGGAAGACCATCATCCGGATCTGGAGGTGAGCTACAACAAGTGCAAAGTACGCTACAGTACCCACGCGGTAAAAGGGCTTACCGAAAACGATTTCATCTGCGCAGCAAAGATTGATCGTTTACTCACATCTTCGCAATAATCGCCTCACCGAAGCCTGATGTGCTGACGCGCGTCGCGCCGGGCATGAGGCGC
>DATMXC010000227.1:0-7859 GCA_035561915.1 Gammaproteobacteria bacterium | reverse complement strand
GAGGGCGCGCCCTCCGGGGTGTGTGGCTACATGAAGGTAAAGAAAAAGATGAAGGTAAAGGCCAGCAGTGCGATAGGCACCAAGTCGTCGTCGCTCATGGTATATCCTCCACGTTACGCTGAGTTATTTTTCCACACTCTTCTTTTTGAGGGTTACGCACTTACTGTAAACCTAAATGGTGCGGTTAGGAAGATCTTAAGGCCGAAAAACGCGCACCTGTTGACGGAGGCGACCTAGCCATTGCGGTTGAGGGCGGGCACCGTAACGCAGCGCGGTGTAGAGTTGAGTGATCAGCCTGACCTGGGACGCAAGCTCCGGACGCAATGCCGCGGCGCGAGCGGCGAACTGCAGCGGCCCTTCGGCGGGCATACGCGACACGCCGCGACGCGCGAGCCGCTTGCAGAAGGTCTGATAGTAGCGGACGACGGGTTCTATCGGCGGCCGGCGTGCCCAGAGCGCGGCGGTCAACAGCAATGACACCGCGATGCAGCTGCTCAACACCACCGCCAGCACCATGGCGTTGTTGCGAAATGCCTGCAAACCCCATTCATCAAACAACCGGCGCTGACGCTCATGGTCATAGCCCAACACCCACTGGTTCCAGCCGTGATCGAGCGTATCCCAGCCGAGGCGCAGCGTGTGCCACATGCCCGCCAACAGGCCTTGTTGTGCAGGGTCGCGTTCGAGTTCTGCGGAGAGTGCCCGCACCCCACGCTCGATGCGCGCAGGGGAAACGGCGGCGGTTGGGTCTGTGCGCACCCAGCCGCGATCTTGCAGCCATACCTCCGTCCAGGCGTGGGCATCCGATTGGCGTACGATGAGATAATCGCCCATGGGGTTTAATTCACCGCCCTGGTAACCCGTGACGATGCGCGCCGGGATGCCCGCCGCGCGCATCAGCAGGGCGAAGGCGGCGGCGTAATGCTCACAAAAGCCACGCCGGGTCTCGAACAGAAAGGCATCCATCGGATGCTTGCTGCCGGTGAGCAGTGGCGGATTCAGGGTGTAGAAAAATGGCTGTGTGCGAAAATAATCCAGGGCGCGCTGAACCATTTGTGCGGGTTGAGGTGTCTCCGCCCGCCAACGTTGCGCGAGCGCCTGTAGGCGAGGGTTGGTGTCCATAGGGATGTTCAGCGCGCGCTGTCGCTCCCGGCGGGTAAGCGGGCCAGTGTTGTAGGTCGTATAGGAGCTCATCGCATAGCGCAGACGCTCGTGCAGCGGCTCTTGGGCGTACAACTGAAGGTCGTGCGTGACGTAGGCGAAGGGCGGTACCGAGGCGGGCAGGTCGAGGGCGAATAGCCAGGTGCGGTGGTGTGGCTCCAGGGTCACGGTATAGTTGACGGCGGGCAGATAGCCGGTAAACGCGAGCGGCTCGGCAAGCGCGAGGTTCGGCGCCGCCCTCCACCCCGCGCCATCGGTTTCCCACAGCACGGGGCCGCGCCAGTAGCGCTGCCTGGGCGGAGGGATGGGGCCGGCGAAGGCCACCCGGAAGGCGACCGCATCGGACTGGGCAAGCCGGCTGATGCGGCCGGGCTCCATCTTGTCATCCAAACCCATCGTGCCATTGTAGCTATCCTCTGGCATACCCCACAAGGGACTGCTCACGCGGGGGAATAACACGAACAAGACCAGCATCACGGGCAGCGCCGGGGCGAGCAGCTTGCCGGCCAATTGCAGATTGGCGGCAAGACCGGGGTAGTCGCGGCTGCGGTGCAGATCAATCAGCGCCGCCGTGATGACGGTCACTACCGCCAGCATATACGCGCCCATAAAGATCGTCTGCGAATAGAGAAAGCTGGTGATGACCAGAAAATAGGCCAGCACGATCACGACGAAGGCGTCGCGGCGCGTGCGCATCTCCAAGAGTTTCAGGCTCAACATGATGAGCAGCAAGGCGACGCCGCCGTCGCGCCCGAACAAGGTATTGAAGCTGAAATAGACGCCCGCGAGGGCGAGCGCCGTGAGGGAGAGGCGCAACCAGGCGCTGGGCAGACGCCGGCCGCGCACCGCGCACAGCCAGCGCCACACACCCAGCAGCAGACAAAAGCCGCTGATCCATGCCGGAAGGTGTGCAACATGCGGAGCACTGACCAGCGCCAAGGCGCCGAGTATCCACAGCAAGGTGCGGGTGCGCAGGTGGTAGGTGTGGTCCTCGCCCTGTTTCATGGGGCGAGCCCAAACAGCGCCAGACTGCGCAGACACGCCGCCCGGTGCGCCTCGCCCTGTGCGGGCGCGAGGCTGAGGCCGGGCAGGCGCAGGCCGTAACGCAGGCCCGCAGTATGGGCGTCGAGCACCCAGCGGCACAACCAGCTCAAGCGGGCCTCGGTGTCCGGTTCGGCCACGGCATCCCACTCCAGCCACAGCTCGCTCGGTCCGCCGCCAAACTGTTTGCTCCACAGGCCTTGCTCGCGGGCGGCGAGTTTCCAGTGGATGTGATGCAGCGGCTCGCCGCGCTGGTGGGCGCGCAGCCCGGCAAAGTCATCGCCGCCTTTCTGCCCCGGCCCGCTGTCCAGCTCATCGCCGCCGGACGGATATGGTCTATGTCCGGTGGCGGGTTGCGGGTAAACGAGACAACGCATATCGAGATCCAGCGGCGACCAGGCCCAAAACAGGCCGAGCGGAAACCGCGTCGCGACCGTGAAGCGTCCCATCTTGAGCAGACCACGCTGGGGGGCCGGGTGCAGCAGTTGTATCGCGCTGGTCTCATGCGGCGGCAAGTCAACGAGTTGCGCAGGCAGACCGGGCAGTTGCAACGACACGCTGTAGCGTGTGGCGCCGGGGTTGGAGGTGTGCAGCGTAAAGGCGGCCGATTCACCCGCGAACACCGGCTCGCAGCGCGCGGCGCTGATCTCCAGTCCGGCGAGGTTGAGATAGGTGTACAGGATGGAGACCAGCGCCAGGCCGCCAAGCAGAAAGGTGAGTAAAAAGCCGAGGCTGTTGGCGTAATTGATCGAACCCAGCAGCATCACCGCCAGCAGCACTGCGAACAGCATGCCGTAACGGGTCGGCACTATGAATACCCGACGCAGAGTGAGCCGGACCGGCCCCGTCTGCGGGCCTTCGCCTTCCAGAAACCGGGCGGGGCGAAACCGCCAGAAAATGCCTTGCGCCTGACCCGGCACGCTGCACCCGTCAGCAGGCTGTTGAAAAACAGTCTGCGTGCGGTCCATGGATGGGCCGCCATTTTTTAAACACGCCGTATGTGTTTGAAAAATGGCGCACAGCGAAAATCACATTTTTCGCTGTGCGGGTTGAAAAAAGGCCAGGGATGACTTTTTTCAACATACTGTTAGGGTATTGCTACGGCGTCCAGCAACTGCCGCACCCATTGCGCCGGGGCTTGCCCACTATGCTCCAGGCTGGGCCGCAGACGATGCCCGATCACCCCCGGCAGCACCGTCTGCACGTCCTCCGGGATGACGTGGTCGCGCCCTTCCAGCAATGCCCAGGCCTGGGCGCTGTGCAGGGCGGCGAGCCCGGCACGCGGCGACAGTCCGGTTTTGTAGTTACTGGAGCGGCGCGAAAATTCCAACAGCGCCTGCAGATAATCGAGCAAGGCCTCGGATATATGCACGCGCCGCACTGCCTCTTGAATCTCGATGAGCTGAGCCGGCGTCAAACATGGTTCGACCGCCGCCAGCACCGCGCGACGATCCTGTCCCTTGAGCAGCGCGCGCTCCGCCGCCGGACCGGGATAGCCGATCTCGATACACATCATAAAGCGGTCCAACTGCGACTCCGGCAGCGGGAAGGTGCCGATCAAGTGCATCGGGTTCTGCGTGGCGATGACAAAAAACGGCTCAGGCAGCACGAGCGTCTCACCTTCTATGGTCACTTGATGTTCCTCCATCGCCTCCAACAATGCGCTCTGGGTCTTGGGCGTGGTGCGGTTGATCTCATCGGCGAGCAGCACCTGGGCGAAGATCGGCCCAGGGTGAAACTTAAAGCTTGCGCTGTCGCGCTCGTACACCGACACCCCCAGGATGTCCGCCGGCAGCAGGTCGCTGGTGAACTGGATACGGTTAAACTTAAGCCCCAGGATTTTAGCCAGCACGTGCGCCAGCGTCGTCTTCCCGACCCCCGGCAGATCCTCGATCAACAAATGCCCGCGAGCCATCAGGCAGGCCAGCGCCAGGCGTATCGTGTGCTCCTTGCCGAGGATGATCGCACCGGCTTGTTGTACCGTTTTGTCGAGTAATGTCTTCATGCAGGATCAGTATATTTCATTTGATAGTCATCGGCAGAACAGCGTGGGACTTGAGGCCGGCAGCGGAATTTTGAAATCTGCTACAGCACCTGGCAGGGTAGGTTCACTGCTTGGCGCGGAGCAATAATTCACCGTGCGGGGCAGTCTTCGACGGACTGAGCAGATCCGCTAGAGTGTAAGCATCCAGTGTGCCCAAAAAGTCTTTGAGCGCCTTGCCGAGCACGAACTTAAGATTGCAGGCCGGCAACAGGGGGCAGGTTTTGTTGTCCGGGTTAAAGCACTCGGCGACATGAAAGCTTTCCTCCATGTCGCGCACCACGTCACCGATATTAATCATCCCAGGACGCCGCGCCAGCCGCATGCCGCCGTGCTTGCCGCGTAGCGTTTCAATATAGCCATGCAGGGCCAGACGATGGGCGATCTTCATCAGATGGTTGCGTGAAATGCGGTAATACGAAGCTACTTCCGGGATGGTCGCCAGGCGGTCCGGGTGCAGGCCGAGGTAGATCAGTAGGCGTAACGAGTAATCGGTATGTCGGGTAAGTTGCATGAGTGTGACCTATGCCGGGCAGCATAATACACAGCCACCACATCGGCCAGTCTTATGTAAGAAGCATAAGATATACATTTTATACAACGATAATTCAATGATTTATGGGCATGTCAACCCTGCATATTGACAGGCGTGGATCATAAGATGTATATATTATACATCTTTAATCGTGCGCAATAACGCAAGGAGACTACCATGCAATGCCTCAGTTACCTGTCTCACCGTGTGCTCATCAGCGCCATGATCCTGGCCGCTGGCGTCTCAATACAACCGGTATCCGCTGCAACCGTAGAAGTAACGCTGCACGCCAAGGAAGTGGACCTGCCGATAGACAACAAGGGAACGCTCTACCCCACCTGGACCTTCGACGGCAAAGTACCCGGCCCGGTGGTGCGCGTGACAGAGGGAGACATCGTCAAATTTACCCTGATTAACGACAAGGAGAGCAAGCATCCGCACTCCATGGATTTTCACGCCGCGCAGTTGGACGTGGTGAAAGACTTTGCCAGTGCTGCGCCCGGCGAGCAAAAGAACTACAGCTTCAAGGCCAATTACCCCGGTGTGTTTTTCTACCACTGCGGTTCCGATCCCATGATGCAACATCTCGCGCGCGGCATGTTCGGCGCCATCATCGTGGACCCGAAAAACCCGAACGCCCTGCCCAAGGCCGACCGCGAATATGTCCTGATTCAATCCGAGTTATACAAAGACCCGGACAATGTGGAAGACATGATGGCCAACAAGTGGAGCAACGTGGTATTTAACGGCGGCATATTCAGATACGACCCCGTGCATGACGCCGCTGCAAAACATGTTCTGCAGGCCAAACCCGGTGAGCGCGTCCGCATTTATTTCGTGAACGCGGGTCCCAACGAATTTTCATCGTTCCATTCCATCGCGGGCATCTGGGATCGTGTCTACCCCTCCGGCAACCCGAAGAACGTGCTGCGTGGCCTGCAAACCTATGTAGTCGGGCCGGGCGACGGCGCCTCTTTTGATCTCATCTCTCCGGTCGAAGGTGCAAACGCCATTGTGACCCACTCTTTGCGCGCGGCCATGACCGGCGCCATTGCGATCATCAAATTCTCCAAAGACGCCGATCCCAAGATGGGCCGCGGCGATCAAATTTTGATTCGCTGAGCACTAGCATAACGATCATGGGGCGGGTTACGGCGTTAGCCGTAACCCGCCCTGCAGTTGCTGTGAACCTTATAAATTTACTGCCACTGCTCGACCGCGCTACGCGCCGGTTCATTGAGCGGGCGCGCAACAAGCCCTGATTGCGTGACGCTCACGGCATAAAGGGCATTATCAGCCATAGGGAGATACGCTGCGCTGCCGTAAAGCGTATCCACCCAGGGCAGCCATTCATTGTAGCGTTTGGCGAAGGTCCATAGGTCCAGCTTCGGATCTTCCGATAAGGCATAGACACTGTGCGCATCACCGCGCTCTTGTTCGATAGCGTGGTAGCGTCCGCTCAGACGGTCGAGCCGGTAGGCAGTGTCAAAACCGATCAACGTGGCATAGCCTCGCCATTTCAAGATACGGGCGTCGAGTTGCCAGTCATCACCGCGCACATCGAACACTTTCTGTTCGCCAGAAGGGTAGCGGATATATGCCTGGTAATATTGTGGGCCCAAGGCATGAAAGCGCAGTTCAGCCAGCGGTTGTTCGGCGATCAAGCGATGGTAGGTGTAAAAGTTGCCGAGCAGGGAGAAACTTAAAGCCGCAAGGGTAACGAGCAGGGCGCCGCTGAAACCTTGCAGGCCGCCGCTAAAAAACCGGCCGCCCCCCAGCCGCCGCAGACCAAACCATAAAAGCAGCAGACCAAAAAACCCGACGACAATAATAATGGTTTCAAAGTTCATATCAAAATGCCCTTTGGTGTGTAACCCTGCAATGAAATTCTGAAGTTACTCCGAGCATCCTGTACGTCAGAAGTTAATCTCAATCAGCGTGGCCTTCCCCTGTTCCCTGACCTGCCTGCGCCGGTTTTAGATCCCGGCCGGGGTGTGTTCTGACGTGGTTGCTGAGCCGCGCCGGAATTTCCGCGGCGCTCCGTCTTGGCCTTCGCCCGGCCGCGGTCTTCCGCCTTCTTGGCGCGAATGCCTGCGATGCGCTCCGCCAGCGGCACCTCAAGGCGCGCCTCCGTCTTTGCGCTGTAGTCGAAGTCGGGCACGGTGACACGCGGCAGCCGTTTGCCGAGCACACGCTCGATGCTCTTCACCTCGCCCTCCTCTTGCGGCGAGACGAAGGTGTAGGCGTCACCGACCGCCGCCGCGCGCCCGGTGCGGCCGATGCGGTGGATATAGTCTTCGGGAACCAACGGCACGTCGAAGTTGACCACGTGGCCAAGCGCCTCGACATCAATGCCGCGGGCGGCGATGTCCGTCGCCACCAGCACACGGAACTTGCCGCTCTTGAATCCGGCGAGTGCAGCGGTGCGCTGTGCCTGGGAACGATTGCCGTGGATGCGCTCGGCGTTAATTCCGTTCTTCACCAGATATTCCGCGAGGCGGTTGGCGCGATGCTTGGTGCGAGTGAACACGAGTACTTCGTTCATGTCCCCGCGCTTGAGGAGCGTGAGGAACAGCGCCGACTTGAGCTCTTGCGCGACCGGATAGAGCGCCTGGGTGATGCCGACCGCTGGCGTGGACTGGCGCTCAATGTTAATCATGGCAGGGTCGCGCAGCAGTTCGCGCGTGAGCGTGGCGATCGGTGCGGGCATGGTGGCGCTGAAGAACAGCGTTTGCAGGCGCGGTGGGATGTGACGCAACACGCGGCGGATGTCCGGCAGAAATCCCATGTCGAGCATGCGGTCGGCTTCGTCGAGGACCAGATATTCGAGCCCATCAAGCTTCGCATACGGCGCCTTGAAGTGATCGAGCAGACGGCCGGGCGTGGCAATGATGACATCTGCCCCGCTGCGGAAGGCGTGCTCCTGTGGCCCCATCCCCACGCCGCCAAACACCGCCGCGCCGGTGATAGGCGTGTGTACCGCGAGGTCGTTCAGGTCTTCAAGGATTTGCGCCGCAAGTTCGCGCGTGGGCGTAAGCACAAGGGCGCGCGTCTTGCCGCGCGGCTTGTCTATCAGCTTGT
>DATMXC010000226.1:0-3065 GCA_035561915.1 Gammaproteobacteria bacterium | reverse complement strand
GCTCAGACAGCATCGCACCACCGATGCCGTAACGACCCTTCCTGCCGGGCGCCACGCGCGTGCCCTCCGGGAAAATTACCACCGAGCGCCCGTCGTTCAGCCGCGCCGTACCTTGCTCAACCAGTTGCTCCAACGCGCGGCGGCCCGCCTTGCGATCAATGGCGATGGGCTGCATCATCGCCAAGCCCCAGCCGAAAAATGGAATCCATAATAACTCACGCTTGCATACCCAGGACACCATCTGCGGAAAAATGCACGGCAGCGCGTAGGTCTCCCAGGCCGATTGATGTTTGCACAGGATCACGCACGGTTGCGTGGGGATGTGCTCGCATCCCTCGACGGTGTAACGCAGGCCGCAGATTTTTTCCGCGCACCAGAGATTGAAATAACTCCACTGCGTGATAAAGCGATAACGCAGGCGAAACGGCAGCACGCCGCTCACTACGCTGAGTGGGGCAAACACCAGCGTGGAGGCGATCTGGCACAGGGCGAACAATAACGAGCGCAGAAATAACATCAGACTTGAGGCGCGGCGAGCAAAGCGTCTACAAATGCATCGAGGTCGTCGTAGACGGGAACATCCCCGGGCATATCCTGTTGAGCGATGCGCGACCCTTTGCCGGTGCGCACTAATATGGGCAATGCGCCCACCGCGCGTGCCGCCTCGACGTCGCGCAGGGAGTCGCCCACCGCATACACTCCGTGTAGATCGCAATGGAATTGTTGCGCGATTTGCCTGAATAAACCGGGTTTGGGTTTACGGCAGCCGCAGTGGTCGTCCGGCGTGTGCGGGCAGAAAAATATCGCGGCGATGTTTCCACCGGCCTGGGCCACTTCTTGTTGCATTTTTTCGTGGATGCGCCGCAAGGTCTGGAGATCAAACAGCCCACGGCCCACACCGGATTGGTTGGTCGCCACCACCACCGTATAACCCGCACGCGTCAGGTGCGCAATCGCTTCCAGGCTGCCTGGGATTGGGAGCCACTCTTCGGGCGATTTAATATATTCGTCGGAGTCGTAGTTAATTACTCCGTCACGGTCGAGGATGATGAGCTTCAAGTTATTCAGGATTGTTGAACGCCGTACTGTAGCTTGGAAATGTCCGCTACACGCATGAACAGACCTTCCAGCTTGGTGAGTAACGCGAGGCGATTATCGCGCAGGGCCGCGTCCTCCGCCATCACCATTACCTTGTCGAAAAACGCATCTACCGCGGGACGCAGCGAGGCGAGGTGCTTGAGCGCCTGGGTGTATTCTCCGTGATGGATGAGCGGCATGACTTCCGCTTCGAGCAGCGCTAAATGCTGGGCAAGATGCTTCTCTTCCTCTTGCTTTAGCAAACTCGAATTGACTATCTCCATCGGTTCGCGCTGCGCCTGTTTGAGGATATTACGGATGCGTTTGTTGGCGGCGGCGAGACTTTCCGCCTCCGGCATTTTGCGGAATTCCTGTATGGCCTTGAGACGCGGCACGATCCAATCCATCCGCGTCGGCCGCAAACTCAGCACGGCATCTATCTCGTCCGCGCCAAACTCCTGGTCACGCAGATACGGCTTCAAACGCTCCAGCATGAAATCATAAAGTTTGGACACGGTGTCTTTGCCTATCAATCCCGCCGGGAACTGCGCTTCGGTGATTTCCAGCAATTGCATGAGGTTGAGAGACAGACTGTTTTCCATCAACGTGCGCAGCACACTTAAAGCCGCGCGGCGCAAGCCGAATGGGTCTTTGTCCCCTGTCGGAATCAAACCTATACCATAGATGCCCACCAAGGTATCAAGCTTGTCCGCCAGCCCAACGCACACACTTACGGCGCTGCGCGGAACACGCTCATAATGCTCGCGTATCGCTCTGGCCACTCCTGGCTCCTTTCCATCATGGAGTGCATAGTAATAGCCCATGATGCCCTGCAATTCCGGGAACTCGCCCACCATATCGGTAAGCAGATCGGCCTTGCACAGCCAAGCGGCGTCTTTGACTTGTTTGATATCAGCCACGCAATTTATTTCCTTAAACCGCTCGGCGATGGCCACGGCAAGCTTCTGAATGCGTTCCACTCGCTGCAACTGGGTACCCAGTTTGTTGTGATACACCACATTGGCGAGCTTGGGCACTCGATCTCTGAGCGTTGTTTTTTTATCTTGCTCAAAAAAGAATTTCGCATCACTCAGGCGCGCGCGCAGTACGCGCTCGTTGCCGCGGATGATGTGAGATGGGTCATCAGCCTTATTATTACTGACGAACAAAAAATGGGGCAAAAGTTTACCTTCCTGCTTCAGAGGAAAATAACGCTGATGCTGTTGCATGCTGACAATCAGGCATTCCTGGGGCACCTCCAGATACGCTGCATCGAAACTACCGGCATACACTACTGGAGATTCAACGAGGCTGGCCACCTCATCCAGCAATTGGATATTATTGTCTACGGCCCAGGTAACCGAGTCGCCCAAGCCCTGCGCATCTGCATCAAGCTGATTGACTATCGAGGCATAGCGGGCCTCGTGCTTAACAACTACCTCACCCTGCACAAGCAAGAGTTGCTCGTAGTCCGGAGCATATTTTATCTCGATCTTACCAGCACTTAAGAAGCGATGGCCCAGTGTTTTGTTGCCGCTTTTCAGCCCCAGCACTTCTCCATGCACGATCTTTTTTCCATGCAACATCATCAGGCCATGCACAGGACGCACGAATTCCACGTCACTATCACCCCAGCGCATCAGTTTGGCGACGGGGAGCTTTTTAATGACGCCTGCGACGATTGCAGATAAGTGTTTTTCCAGCGGCTCGCCGGGTTGCTGGGCACGGAATACAAAGTACTCGCCTTTTTTGTCGCTTTGTTTTTCGAGCTTTTCGATTTCGACGCCGCAGGATTTGGCGAAACCGATAAGCGCGGGCGTAGGCTTTTCGCTTTGATCGTAGGCACTGGAGAGCGCGGGGCCTTTGCGTTCAATCATGCGCTCCGGCTGTTTTTCCAGCACATCCTTAATAAGCACAGCCAGGCGGCGTGGGGTAGCGTACTCTGTGACGACCTTGGAGTAATCGGCGTCCGCTGCAAGGTAGCCCTG
>DATMXC010000225.1:0-4696 GCA_035561915.1 Gammaproteobacteria bacterium | reverse complement strand
CATCTGCTGTTCGATGGCGCCCCCAAGGCGCTGGTGGACCAGGTCGAGCAGGTCGTGCGTCTGATCCGCTCCAAAGGCGTGGGCGTGTACTTCATCTCGCAAAACCCGCTGGATATTCCCGACGCCGTCCTCGGCCAACTCGGTAACCGGATTCAGCACGCCTTGCGCGCCTTCACCCCGCGCGATCAAAAGGCCGTGAACGCCGCCGCGGAAACCTTCCGCAGCAATCCGAAATTGAAGGTCGAGAAGGTCATCACCGAACTCGGCGTAGGTGAAGCACTGGTGTCCCTGCTGGAGGACAAAGGCACCCCCGCCATCGTGCAGCGCACCTTGATCCGTCCTCCGGTTTCGCGTCTGGGACCTGTCACTCCCCAAGAACGCCAAGCCATCATGGCCGCCAGTCCGGTGCGTGGACGTTACGATCAAGTCGCTGACCGCGAATCGGCCTACGAAAAGCTCAAGGTGCGCGCGGTGCAGTCTGCACAGGCGGCTGCGCAGGCCGCGCCTGCCCCGGCTGAGGCGGCGCCCGCCGCAGGCGGGGGCGGACTGTTGGGCAATATTCTGGGCGGTCTCGGCGGCGGCGCCGCCACGGGGCGCGGACGCCCCCGGCAAGGCCTGGGTGAAGCGCTGGCCAAGAGCGTGGTGCGCAGCGTCGGCAGCCAGGTCGGCACGCAAATCGTACGCGGCATTCTGGGTGCGCTACTGAGACGCTGAACTATTCATTCCTTCAACAACTATTATTAAATAATTCGAACGACCATCATGCAGATAAAATCATTTCACCCCCCACGCCGCACCCTGATGGGCCCCGGCCCTTCCGATGTCAATCCACGCATTTTAGAGGCGATGTCACGCCCCACCATCGGCCACCTCGACCCGGTGTTTGTTTCGATGATGGACGAGATGAAGGCGTTATTGCAGTACGCGTTTCAAACTAAAAACCCGCTCACCCTGCCCGTCTCCGCACCCGGCTCGGCAGGTATGGAGATGTGCTTCGTGAATCTGGTCGAGCCCGGCGACAAAGTCATCGTGTGCCAGAACGGCGTGTTCGGCGGGCGCATGAAAGAGAACGTAGAACGCTGTGGCGCGACCGCCGTGATGGTGGAGGACGCCTGGGGCAGCGCGGTGGACCCGGACAAACTGGAGCAGGCATTCCAGAAAAACCCTGACGCAAAACTCGCCGCCTTCGTGCACGCCGAGACTTCCACCGGCGCGCAGTCGGATGTCAAAACCCTGGTTGAAATCGCGCATCGTCACGGCGCACTCACCATTGTGGACGCCGTCACTTCGCTCGGCGGCTCGCCACTTAAAGTGGACGAATGGGGAATTGATGCGATCTATTCCGGTTCGCAAAAATGTCTGTCCTGCACGCCGGGGCTGTCCCCGGTCAGCTTTAACGAGCGTGCGGTGGAAAGAATCAAAGCACGTAAAACCAAGGTGCAGAGCTGGTTTCTAGATTTGAATCTGGTGATGGGCTACTGGGGCAGCGGCAAGCGCGCCTATCATCACACCGCACCGATCAACGCGCTATACGGTCTGCATGAGGCGCTGGTGATCTTGCAGGAAGAAGGGCTGGAAAACGCCTGGGCACGCCACGCGCGCAATCATCAAGCGCTGAAGGCGGGCATAGAGGCGATGGGTCTGCGCTTCGTGGTGAAGGAAAACGAACGCCTGCCGCAATTGAATTCGATTTATATTCCCGAGGGCGTGGACGACGCCGCGGTACGCGCCGCGTTGCTTCACGACTACAATCTGGAAATCGGCGCGGGACTCGGCGCGATGGCGGGAAAAATCTGGCGCATCGGCCTGATGGGCTATGCCAGCAACCCCACCAATGTGTTGTTTTGCCTAAGCGCGCTGGAGGAAACCTTGGTGGGCCTTAACGCACCCATCAAACGCGGTCTGGCCGTCGCCGCCGCGCGCAAACTGCTGAGCTAGTTTACGGTCCCCAGCAGTTTCTGCATGCGCGCAAGAGCCTCGCGCAGATTCTCCATACTGGTTGCAAACGACAGCCGCATGTAACCCGGCGCACCAAAGGCGGAGCCCGGTACCAGCGCCACGCCGGTTTCATTCAAAATATATTCGGCCAGCGCCACATCGTCTTTGATGCCGGGGAACCCATCAATTACGCCTTGCATCTTGGGGAAAGAGTAAAACGCACCGGGCGACGGCAGACATTGCACGCCTTTGATGCGATTCAATTCCTTGACCACAAACTCGTGGCGCTCCTTGAACTGCCGTACCCAATCTTCCATAAACGACTGGTCGCCTTCAAGCGCCATCTGTGCCGCAGCTTGTGAAATCGAGGCGGGATTGGAGGTGCTTTGCGACTGGATATTTTTCATCGCTTCGATGAGCGGCTTCGGCCCCGCCGCGTACCCGATGCGCCAGCCGGTCATGGAAAAGCTTTTGGATACCCCATTGATAACCACTGTGCGGTCATAGAGATAGGGACAGGCGTTTAGGATATTGCAAAACGGTGCATCGCTTAACAGGATGTGCTCATAGATGTCATCGCTCGCAATCAACACTTGCGGATGATCGCGCAGTACCTCACCGAGCGCTGCAAGTTCGTCGTGGCTGTATATCGCGCCGGTTGGATTAGACGGACTGTTCATAACCAATAGCCGCGTCTTGGGTGTGATTGCAGCCTCAAGTTGCCGAGGAGTGATCTTGAACCGTTGCTCGATCCCTGCGTAGATGGTCACGGGCTCTGCTTCGGCCAGCAACACCATGTCGGGGTACGAGACCCAGTACGGTGCGGGTATGATGACCTCGTCGCCTGCATTAAGCAGCGCTTGGGCAAGGTTGTAAAAGCTCTGTTTGCCGCCTGCCGAGACTAGGATTTGATCGGACGTGTACTCAAGACCGTTCTCACGGTGGAACTTGGCGATGATGGCCTTTTTCAGCCCCGGCGTGCCGTCAACTGCGGTATACTTGGTGAATCCAGCCTGAATGGCCTTGATTGCGGCCTGCTTGATGTGTTCGGGCGTATCGAAGTCCGGTTCACCGGCGCCAAGACCGATGATGTCCTTCCCGGCGGCTTTGAGCGCGGCAGCACGCGCCGTTATGGTGAGTGTGGGCGAGGGCTTGATGAGCTGTACCCGCTTGGCAAGTCGTAGGTTCAAGACTTGAATTCCTCTATTAATGACTCAAAATTTGCTTACTATACTGGATTGACGCCATTACCTGAACCCCTATGAGCGAAATTGCCCGACGCTTCGTCATGAATTCCTCGTTTGCCCCCGCCGGCGACCAGCCGGAGGCGATAGCGCACCTGGTGGAGGGACTCAACGATGGCCTGGTTGCCCAGACCCTGCTCGGCGTCACCGGTTCGGGCAAAACCTTCACCATCGCGCACGTCATCGAGACGGTACAGCGGCCGACGCTGATTCTCGCGCCCAACAAAACGCTGGCCGCGCAGTTGTACGGGGAGATGCGCGAGTTCTTCCCGAATAACGCTGTGGAGTATTTTGTCTCCTACTACGATTACTATCAACCCGAAGCCTACGTGCCCTCCTCCGACACGTACATTGAGAAAGATGCCTCGATCAACGAGCACATCGAACAAATGCGCCTGTCCGCCACCAAGGCGCTGCTGGAACGCGAGGACACCATCATCGTCGCCACCGTGTCGGCGATCTACGGCCTGGGCGATCCACAATCCTATCTCGGCATGGTGCTGCACCTGAAGCGTGGCGACAAGATAGATCAGCGCCACATCCTGCGCCGCCTGGCCGAGCTGCAATATACGCGCAACGACATCGAACTCTCACGCGCCACCTACCGCGTGCGCGGCGAGGTCATAGACATCTATCCGGCCGAATCCGACAGTGAGGCGGTGCGTGTGGAACTGTTCGATGACGAAATCGAATCGCTGAGTCATTTCGACCCGCTCACCGGCGAAATCCTGCGCCGCGTGCCGCGCCTCACTATTTACCCGAAATCCCACTATGTCACACCGCGCGAGATCATGCTCAATGCCGTGGAGCAGATGAAAACCGACCTGCGCCTCCGCCTCGAAGAGCTCTATGCCGCGAACAAACTGGTCGAAGCGCAGCGTCTCGAACAGCGCACCCGCTTCGACATGGAGATGATTACGGAGCTGGGTTACTGCTCCGGCATCGAAAACTATTCGCGCTACCTCTCCGGCCACGCGCCCGGCGAGCCGCCGCCGACGTTACTGAGCTATCTGCCGCCCAATGCGCTGGTGGTGATAGATGAAAGTCACGTCACGATTCCGCAGCTTGGTGGCATGTACAAAGGTGACCGGTCACGCAAGCAGACGCTGGTGGAATACGGATTTCGCCTGCCGGTCGCGCTCGACAACCGGCCGCTGCGCTTTGACGAGTTTGAACAGCAGCCGTTCCAAACCATTTATGTCTCTGCCACACCAGGCCCCTATGAATTGGAACACTCCGGCGCGGTGGCCGAGCAAGTAGTACGGCCCACTGGGCTGGTTGATCCTCAAGTTGAAATTCGTCCCGCCACGGCCCAAGTGGACGATCTGCTCTCGGAGATCCGCAAGCGCGTAGCCATCAACGAGCGTGTGCTAGTGACGACACTCACCAAACGCATGGCCGAAGACCTTAGTGAATATCTGGATGAGCACGGCGTAAAAGTACGTTATCTGCACTCCGACATCGAGACCGTGGAGCGCGTCGAGATCATCCGCGATCTGCGCTTGGGCACATTC
>DATMXC010000224.1:0-5306 GCA_035561915.1 Gammaproteobacteria bacterium | reverse complement strand
GGATAATACATAGGTGCCGATCATGATGCGGCGCTGGACCTCGGCGCCGAACCCTTCGCCGCGCGAGCGTTTGTACAAATCTTCGAGATCCCTGGGGTCTTTGCAGCGGTGGCCGAAGCGCACACCGTCGAAGCGTGACAGATTAGACGAACATTCTGCGGGGGCAATCACGTAATAGGTCGGCACGGCGAGATGGGTGTTGGGCAGGCTGATCTCTTTGACGGTCGCACCGAGTTTTTCATATTCCTTGACCGCCGCGTCAATGGCAGCGGCGACGTTTGCGTCGAGACCTTCGGCAAAATATTCTTTGGGCAGGCCGATACGCAAACCTTTGATGGATTCATTGAGATCCGCCGAGTAGTTGGGCACGGGACGATCTACGCTGGTGGAGTCGCGCGGGTCAAAACCCGCCATCACTTGCAACAGCAGGGCGCAGTCCTCCGCGTTGCGGGCCATCGGGCCGCCCTGATCCAGACTGGAGGCGAACGCGATCATCCCGTAGCGCGACACTCTGCCGTATGTCGGCTTCAAGCCGGTGAGGTTGCACAGCGCCGCCGGTTGGCGGATGGAGCCGCCGGTGTCGGTACCTGTTGCGGCGGGAGCAAGACGTGCGGCCACGGCCGCGGCGGAACCGCCCGAAGATCCGCCGGGCACGGCGGCGAGATCCCACGGATTTTTCACTGGTCCGTAAAAACTGGTCTCGTTGGACGAGCCCATGGCAAACTCGTCCATATTGGTTTTGCCCAGCATCACCACGCCCGCCGCATCAAAGCGCTCGACCGTGGTTGCGTCATAAGGCGCGATGAAGTTGTCCAGCATGTGCGAGCCGCAACTGGTCTTCACGCCCTTAGTGCAGAAAATATCTTTCTGCGCAATGGGAATGCCGGTGAGTACGTCGCCTATGTCCTTGGCGAGACGCGCATCGGCGGCGTGCGCCTGCGCCAGCGCGCGTTCGGCGGTAACCGTGATGTAGGCGTTGAGGGCCGGGCTGTACCGCTCGATACGCTGTAGATAGGCGCGCGTCAGTTCGACGCTGGAAAACTCGCGCCGTTTAAGCGCGCGGGATAATTCGGCAAGGGTCTTTGTGTGCATATTTAAAACAGGGAAAAGAGCAAAGGGAAAAGAGCAAAGAGCGACATGCCTACACGCCTCTTTAACTCCCTTTTCCCTTGTATCTTTTACCTTTTCTCTGTTCCTATTCTATAACTTTAGGCACCAGATACAGCCCGGCATCTACCGCAGGCGCAATCGCCTGAAACGCCTCGCGCTGGTTGGTCTCGGTGATTTCGTCTGGGCGTAGGCGCGCAGGCATGTCCAGCGGGTGAGCCATGGGCGTGACGTGCGCGCTATCCACGCTGTTCATCTGCTCAACCAACCCGATGATATTCGAGAGATTGTGCGCGTAGCTGGGGATGTCTTGCGGGCTGATGGCGAGCCGCGCCAGGTGGGCGATCTTCTCTATGTCGGAGGCGGCTAAGGTCACGAATCTACTCCAGGCTATTGTCAAGTGTTCAAGGCGTGAAACCTTATCACACTTTAGCAGCTTGCCCAAATCCCCCCGCGTTGATACAGTGACGTTATATTTTCTATATATAAGGACTATCGGCTGATGTTTGGACGTTTTCGAGGTTTTTTCTCCAATGACCTCTCTATAGACTTGGGCACCGCCAATACCCTGATCTATGTGCGCGGTCAAGGTATTGTACTTAATGAGCCTTCGGTGGTGGCGATCCGCTTGGAGCGCGGCCCGCAGGGGCCGAAAACCGTTCTCGCCGTAGGCCTAGAGGCCAAACGTATGCTGGGCCGCACGCCCGGCAGTATCAACGCCATCCGCCCCCTCAAAGACGGCGTGATCGCCGACTTCACCGTGACCGAGAAGATGTTGCAGCACTTTATCCATAAGATACATAAAAACAAGTTCTTACGTCCGAGTCCGCGAGTACTGGTGAGCGTCCCGTGCGGTTCCACCCAGGTGGAGCGGCGTGCGATCAAGGAAGCCGCTGCCGGGGCCGGGGCCCGCGAGGTCTATTTGATCGAAGAGCCCATGGCGGCGGCCATAGGCGCGGGCCTGCCGATCGGCGAGGCGCGCGGCTCGATGGTGCTGGACATCGGCGGCGGTACTTCCGAGGTGGCCATCATCTCCCTCAACGGCGTGGTGTACTCGGCCTCGGTGCGCATCGGCGGAGACCGCTTTGATGAAGCCATCATCAATTATGTACGCCGCAATTACGGCAGCTTGATCGGCGAGCAGACCGCAGAGGACATCAAACACAAGATCGGCGCAGCCTTCCCCGGCAACGAGGTGCGTGAGATCGAGGTGTGGGGCCGCAATCAGGCCGAGGGCGTGCCGCGCAGTTTCACCTTGAACAGCAACGAGATCCTCGAGGCTCTGCAGGAACCGCTGTCCGGTATCGTCAGCGCCGTACGCACCGCGTTGGAGCAGACCCCGCCGGAACTGGGCGCCGACGTCGCGGAGCGAGGTATGGTGCTCACCGGCGGCGGGGCCTTATTGCGGGATCTGGACAAACTGCTCATGGAGGAGACCGGCCTGCCTGTGATCATTGCCGAGGATCCGCTGACCTGCGTGGCGCGCGGCGGCGGAATGGCCCTGGAGATGATCAATGAGCTTGGCCGCGAGGTGTTGCTGAACGATTGATGGATACCCGACCTGCGGCGCGAAATCCTATTGATTAGGCCAAGCGCCACTAACGGGGCGGACTAGGCGATGAACTCTCCTTTCCCTCAGCGTCACATGAAGCCCCTGTTTGTTTACGGTCCGGCAACCAGTCTGCGGCTGGTCATTTTGTGCGTCGCCTCACTCATCCTGATGACCGTAGACCATCGCCTGCACCTGCTGGGCGAGGTGCGGGCAGGCCTCTCCCTGGCTGTCTATCCGCTGCACTATGTGGTTGATCTTGCGGCCAGGGTGAGTCACTGGGCCGGCGAAAGCCTGTCCAGCCGCAATACGCTGCTGGATCAAAACACCGGACTGCGCGAGCAGAATCTATTGCTCAAGGGCCAGTTGCAAAAATTCGCCGCTCTGGAGACCGAAAACAAGCGGCTGAGGGATCTCTTGCAGTCTTCATTGCAAATCCACGAACGCCTGCTGGTGGCCGAGCTGTTGCAGGTGGACATGGATCCATTCCGGCATCAGATTCTGCTCAACAAAGGTTCTCGTGATGGGGTCAAGACCGGCCAGCCGTTGCTGGACGCCGATGGCGTGATGGGCCAAGTGCTGCATGTCGGACCTCTCACCAGCACCGCGGTGCTCATCACCGATCCCAGTCACGCGCTGCCGGTGCAGATCAATCGCAACGGCCTGCGCGCCCTCGCGGTCGGAACCGGTTCGTTCAATCGCCTCGATATTCCCTACATCTCCAAGAATGCCGACGTGCGGGTGGGTGACCTGCTGGTCACCTCCGGTTTGGGCGGGCGCTTTCCACCTTCTTATCCCGTCGCCACCATCGTCGCGGTGGAAAACCAGCCCGGCCTCTCGTTCGCGCGCGTCAGCGCCGTGCCTGCCGCCCATATCGAACGCAGCCGCGAGGTGTTGCTGGTCGTCACGGAACCCGCGCCGCCCGAGGTAACAGCCGCTCCGCCGCCCGCGGTGTCTACGGCGCCGTCGGTACCCGCAACGCCTGCGGCCGCCGCACCACGCGGGGCCACGGCGCCACCTGCGCCCGCCGCGCCGGTAACGCAGCCTCCACCCGTTGCTCCGGAGATTTCTCCGCTTCCCGAAACCGAGGGACCGATCGAGTGAGTGCGCGCTACGCCGGCGGTTGGGTGATTACGTTGAGCCTGGTGAGCGCGTTGCTGCTCACCCTGCTCCCCATGCCTGCGGCCGCCCAGGTGTACCGGCCGGAATGGGTGGCGCTGGTAGTGATTTACTGGTGTCTGGCTGTGCCCGAGCGGGTGGGGGTCGGCGTCGCCTGGGTGATGGGGATATTGCTCGACGTAATAAGTGGCAGCTTGCTGGGACAACACGCCCTGGCCCTGGCGGTGGTGGCTTACATCGCCCTCAAGCTGCACCGTCAGGCGCGTCTGTTTCCGTTGTGGCAGCAGGCGTTCATGGTCATGCTGCTTATCATCATGGAGCAGATGCTGAATCTCTGGGTGCAGGGGATCATCGGCCAGGCGCCGCGCAGTTGGAAATACTGGCTCCCCGCGCTCACCAGCATGTTGCTATGGCCGTGGGTGTTTTTCCTGCTGCGTGATCTGCGCCGCCGCTATGTCGCAAGTGAATGATAGACAGCCGCGTAGCTCCCGAAAACTCGATCCGCGATCGTATCCACGAGGCCCGGCTGTTCAACCGGCGGGTGATTGTCGTGGTCGCGGCCGTGCTTTCCTTGATGGCGCTGGTCATAGTACGGCTGTTCTATCTACAAATCGTCTACCACGAACACTACACCACACTCTCGCAAAATAACCGTATCACCCTCGCGGCGCTGCCGCCCGGCCGCGGTTTGATCTACGACCGTAACGGGGTGGTGCTGGCCCAGAACCTACCGGCCTACAGCCTGGAGATCGTCCCCGAACAGGTCCCCGATCTGGACGCGACCCTGGTTGCCCTGCAGGAAATCGTTGCCCTTACGGATGCCGACATCAAGCGCTTCCGCAAGGCGCTAGCGCAAAAACGCAGCGCCAAAGGTGTGCCGCTGCGTTTTCGTCTGAGCGAGGAGGAGGTCGCGCGCTTCGCGGTCAACCGTCCGCGTTTCCCTGGTGTGGACGTGGCGGCCGGTCTCTCCCGCCATTATCCCTTGGGGGCATTGGGTGTGCACGCGATCGGTTATGTAGGCCGGATCAGCGAAGACGAGCTTGATAATTTGGACACCTCTAATTACAGCGGCACTACCCACATCGGCAAGACCGGCGTGGAAAAATCGTACGAAGAAATTCTCCACGGCCGGGTGGGATTCGAGCAGGTAGAAATCAACGCCCAGGGCCGCAGGCTCAGGGTCTTAGAGAGTACGCCGCCCCAAGCCGGGCAAAACCTCCACCTTAATATGGACGTCCGCCTGCAGGCCGTTGCCGAACAGGCGCTGGGACAGAATCGCGGCGCGGTGGTGGCGCTCGATCCGCGCGACGGGTCGGTGCTGGCGCTCGCCAGCATGCCGGGCTATGACCCTAACCCGTTCGTCAACGGCATAGACAGCAAGAGCTACGATGCCCTGCACAATTCACCCGATCAACCCTTGTACAACCGCGCGCTGCGTGGCGCTTACCCTCCCGGCTCCACGATCAAACCCTTTGTCGGCCTCGGCGGGCTGGAGATGAAAGTGATCACCCTTGATCAAAATGTTTTTTGC
>DATMXC010000223.1:0-15640 GCA_035561915.1 Gammaproteobacteria bacterium | reverse complement strand
CAGTGAACTGTGTGAGCACTTCACAAAGGAAAAAGCCCAACCAGACGCTTTCGCCTTTGCCGTGTTTGCCCACCATATTCATGCCGTCGTTCCAGTCGCCGGAGCCGATGAGCGGCAGGCCGTGCTCACCAAATCTGAGTCCTCTCAGGATGGCTCGCACACAGTGTTGGTACAAGCTGGCCGTCTCGATGGACCGGCCAGGTAGATCGTAATACGAGTCGTCCTCTGCGTTGACGGGGCGGCCTTCGAGGAAGTGGATGGATTCATCCAGCACCCCGGTGTCCCCGGTGTTCAGAACGTAGCGGCACGTCGCCAACGGCAGCCAGAGGTAATCATCCGAACAATGTGTACGCACGCCCCGGCCGGTGGGGGGATGCCACCAATGCTGGACATCGCCTTCCACGAACTGACGACTCGCGCAGAGGAGCAGGTGCTCGCGAACGCGCTGCGGCTCGGCGTGGATAAGCGCCATCATGTCCTGCAACTGGTCGCGGAAACCGAAGGCGCCGCCCGATTGGTAGTATCCGCTGCGCGCCCAAAGACGGCATGCGATCGTTTGGTACAAGAGCCAGCCGTTGGTCAGCACGTTCAGAGATTCATCGGGTGTTTCAACCTGCACTGTGCCGAGCGTGTGGTTCCAGTAGTGCCATACCTTTTCCAGCGCGCCGCGCGCGGCAGTGGATCCCCGCAAGCGACGCACCAGGTTGCCGGCGTCATCGGCATCCCGCCCTACGCCGAGCCGGAAGATGATCTCACGCTCTTGCCCGGCGGCCAGCTCGAAGGGAACCTGGATCGCGGCGCAGGGATCCAGGGCGGCTCCCACCTTGCCGGAAAGGCGCGAACGAGCCATAACGGCCGGATTCTTCAGTGTGCCGTTGCGTCCGATGAATTCAGTGCGGTCGCCGCTTAAGGTCCGGGCCGCATCGTCCACATCGAAGAACGCAACCCGATCGGCGAACTCCATGTTGTACGGGTTGCGCGCGTAGAGCGCACCGCTGTTAGGGTCAACTTCGGTAATCACGTGCATGGCCGATTTCGGCCGCAGATCTCCCAGCACCCATTCCACGTAGCCCGTGGCGGAGAGCCGGCGCGGCCGGCCTGACTCGTTATGCACCTTGAGGACCGAGAACTTGACCGCTGCGTCCAGGGCCACGTAAACCCACAGCTCCGAGCGGATGCCGCCCTCGTTGTGCTCAAAGACGCTGTAGCCGAATCCGTGCCGGCTAACGTAAGAACCCTCTCCGCGGCTGGGCAGCGGCGTGGGGGACCAGAAGTCGCCGCTCTCTTCGTCGCGGAGGTAAAAAGCCTCTCCGCTCGAATCGCTCACGGGGTCGTTGTGCCAGGGAGTGAGGCGGAACTCGTGGGCATTCTCGCTCCAGGTGTAGGCGAGGCCGTTCTCCGAGATGACGGTTCCAAAGTGCGGATTCGCCAGCACATTCACCCACGGCGCCGGCGTGACCCGACCGGGCGCGATGGTAATCACGTATTCGCGCCCGTCAGGAGTGAATCCCCCGAGCCCGTTGAAGAGGATCAGGTCACGGCGAGACACGTCAGACACCGGGAACTCGGCGCGATGGCTTCGGGTCGGCTTGAAGCGCGGAACCCTCACTTCCGGAGGGCTGCGACGTTTGATCTGCTCCGCCAATGCTCCCCGGCCGTCGGTGATGATGACGCGCGCGACCGATTGCAAAAGGATGCGGTCTTCGTTCGATATCTGGTCCGCGGGTCGCACAAAGATTCCACCCGGCCGATCCACCACGTGTGCTTCGATGCCTGCGGCAATCAACCCCATGATGTGTTCTTGGAGTAGTTGCCGGTAACCGGCGCGATCTTCGTTCCAGATCACCAGGTCCACCGCCAATCCCTTCAGACGCCAGTACGCATGGGCTTGCACCAACTGGCGTACCAGATCGATATTGGCCGGGTCTCCAATCTGCAGCAGCACAATCGGCAAATCGCCGGAAATAGCGTAGCCCCATAGGCCGGATTGTCCGCGGCGGTTCTTGATGAGAACCCCGGTGTCGGCGCGCAGCGAGGAATTGGCGTAGATGACAGAGTTGGCAAGGCGTCCATAGAGTTGCGCGTCGGCCTCGCTGGCGTTGAGCTGTCGCAGCACCACCTGGCTATGTGTCCATGCCAGTTCGAAGACACGATCCGCAAGCCGCCGATCCTGGTATTTCTCGACCAGGGTTAATGCGGCGTCGCGGGTTTCGCCAACGCCGGAGACCATATCAATGGTTGCCGTTTGTTCCGGATCGAGTGTTATTCGATAGCGGGTTGCGACGACCGGATCCAGTACTGAGCCTTGGCTGTCAGAGAGCGCCGCAGAATCCGTTATTGCTTGGGGATTGGCGACGGTGTTTCCACGACCGACGAACTGCATGCGGTCCGTCTCATAGGAAATCTCCCCGATGTCCGCCCCGTGCACGGCCATCAGGTGAAACATCCATGGCGTCTGCTCATCGAGGGAGCGGGGCCGGCGCGTGCAGAGGATCGCTCGCTGCGCGCGAAGGATCTCGGTCTGAACAAAGAGATTGCTGAACGCCGGATGCAGCGCGTCCGCGGCCGGCGATGCGAGCACCACCTCCGCGTAACTCGTGACGTCGATCGCATGGCGTGTCCGGGAGCGGTTGGTGATGCGGACCCGGCGCAGCTCGATGTCATCTTCCGGCGAAACAACGATCTCGGTATGCGTATCGAAATCGCCATCGCCAACGAAATCCCGGCGGCGAAATTCCGCACGTCCCTCCGAAAAAATAGCTTCGTAATGCTTCGGTTGCTTCAAAGTGGGTTGATAGGCGGTCGACCAGAATTCTCCACTCGTCACGTCGCGCAGGTAACAGAACGTGCCCCAATTGTCGCAGGTACTGTCTTCGCGCCAGCGCGTGACGGCGAGATCTTTCCAGCGGCTGTAGCCGCCGCCCGCGTTCGTGACCATCACGTGATATCTGCCGTTCGACAACAACTGCACCTGCGGTATCGGCGTGTCGGGGCTGCTGAAAACCCGAATCGGCGTCTCTGGGACACCGGAAGCCGGTCGAATGTCGGAGAGTTGAGCAGTGTGCGGAAAGAGCGCCGTGGCCTTGGGAATCCGCTCCTGGAGCAACAGCATGGTCGCCTGGAACAACGGGTCCGACTCGAATCGCTTCTGCATCGGACGATCCAGCAGTAGATAGGTTAGGGCGAGGAGGCTCATACCCTGATGATGGGCCATGTAGGACCGGATCAGGGCACTCGATTCCCCGCGTCGTTGACGTGACGGGGTGTAATCAATGGCTTCATAAAAGCCGAATTTTCCTTCGAGCCCTTCCGCGGCGAGTCGCTGCAGATTTAGGCACGCCGCCTCGGGCGCCACCATCAACGCGAGCGCCGAGGCGTACGGCGCAATGACCAAGTCATCGGCGAGTCCGCGTTTGAGCCCCAGACCGGGCACGCCAAATGCGCGGTACTGGTAGTTGAGATGAACGTCAACCATGTTGTAGCCGGATTCCGACATGCCCCACGGTATGCCGCGCTGCCTCCCATACTCGATCTGTCGCTCCACCGCCGCCTTGCAGGTCTGGTCGAGCAGCGTGTTTTCGTAGGTTGGCATCACCAGGAGCGGCATCAGATACTCGAACATCGAACCGCTCCACGACAAAAGAATGGGTTCGCCACCGGTGGTCGTGAGCAGCCGCCCCAGGGCAAACCAGCTCTCCTGCGGTACTTGTCCCTGCGCAATCGCGACGAATTTGATCAATCTTGCTTCCGAAGCCAGCAGATCATAGTAACTTGAGTCCCGCCGCAGATCATCCACGTTGTACCCGATCGCCAGTAGACGCGACGCCTTGTCGTACAGGAAGTCATACTCCATGTGCGCGAGCTCGCCTGCTTGCCGTGCCAGGCGCTCGACTGCCGCCATCCGCTCTTGGGCGCGGCGGCTGGCTTGCGTGATCAGTCGTCGAAGCTCATCCAGCCACTCGCGCTCCGCGGGCCTTGCAGCGACGCCGAGCCGCTGCTCGATTGCCGGTAGCAACGCTCCATCGAGTCTTGCCAGTTCGCGCAGAGTCGGGATCTCGCTGATACCGGGGTAGTCGCTGAGCCCACTCGGCGCGGCGGGCAGCAATAGCCACGGGGCGAGAAACGTCAACTCATCGAGGGTGGCGCGACATTGCCGGGCCAGCGTCCGTGCCCACCAATTCGCATCGGTCTCAGAAGCCGTCTCGGAAATTACTGCGCTGGCGTGATCCAGGGTCGGGTGGTGCACGGAATCTTCAGGTGCTTCTATGTATACTTCGGTTTCTGCGCGCCGTCTTCCCTCGGCTGATACCCGCTCGCCACCTTTTTGAGACAACTTCTCAGGGACAGCATCGAGGCTGCCGGTAAACTCCTCCGCGCGTGTCGCCAGCCGGTCAAGGCACAGCCGCGCCGCCGCGAGCGTGGTTGGCCGGGAATCGCATGCAGACTCGAGATCCGCCTGAAATTGAGCGAGCGGGGCCGGTGTGGTGCCTCCCGCTGCCTCCACCAGAATCCCCAGCGTATCGAGGAGCCCGTCAAACAATCGCACCCCCAGGATTGGGTCATCGGGAAGCGCGAGCAGCCCCGGGCGCAATGTCAGCAGATGCCCCGCGAGGTTACCGCTGTCCACAGTCGAAACATAGAAAGGGTGCAGCGGTTTCAGCGATAAGGTGTCGTACCAGTTGTAGAAGTGGCCACGGTGGCGTTCCAAGCCATCCATCGTGCGCAGTGTGTTCGCCGTGCGCTCGATAAGTTGCCCGGCCGAAATGTAACCGAAGTCGTACGCGGACAGATTCGCGAGCAGCGCAAGCCCCATGTTGGTCGGCGACGTGCGATGCGCAACCGCGGCACCGCGATACTCCTGATAGTTATCCGGTGGCAGCCAATGATCTTCCGGGCCGACGAAGGTCTCGAAGAACGCCCAGGTCTTGCGCGAAAGCTTTCGGAGGAAGAAGGTCTGGTCAGCCGTCAGTCTCGCTTCACGGCGGGCGAGCGGCCGGCTGATCCACCATGCGATGGCGGGCGAGACCAACCATAAAATCAGTATGGGTCCCGCCACGGCCAGCGCGGCCGGTCTCGACAGCACCAGAATCATTGCCGCGGCAATGGCGATAACCGGGGCGGTCCACATCGACCGGAAAGAGGCGACGAAGCCCGTGCGGCTGTTACGATCCGATTCGCTCGATGGATTCCATTCGAGAAGTCGCTTGTGCGTGACCAGCATCCGCCAGGCCGTGCGCACAATCGCGTCCAGACTGAAGATCGCCTCATAGGGCAGACACGCCAAGGTAAAGGCCGCCTGCGCGAGGCGTTGGGTGGCAGTGTCTAGTGCGGCGGCTAGATGTTGACTTAACAGTACCTCGCTCGGCTTGTGAAATATTTCCAGAATAGAGGCAATCAAGGGCGGAATCAGGATAATGCCGATCACCGACAAGGTCCAAAACCAGAGCGGCGACAAAACCGTCCAGCCCAGCAGCAACAGCAGCGTCAATGCCATAGGCGCGAGACTGCGCCGCAGGTTGTCGAAGATTTTCCATTGTGACAACCACGAGAGCATATTCTTCTGACGGCTGCGCCCAGGTCCGGGAATGCGCGGCAGCAGCCACCCCACAAGCTGCCAATCCCCGCGAATCCAGCGGTGCCGGCGGCTCACATCCGCGCTGTAGCGAGAGGGGTATTCCTCATACAACTGTACATCGCTCAACAGCCCCGCCCGCGCATAACATCCTTCCAGCAGATCGTGGCTAAGGATCCGATTCTCGGGAAAGCGTTCATTGAGCGACCGCTCGAACGCATCGATATCGTAGATCCCCTTGCCAATGAACGAGCCTTCATGGAACACGTCTTGGTAAACGTCGGAGACGGCGCGCGTATACGGGTCGATGCCTGGCTCACCCCCGTACAATCGCGCATACCGCGACCGGTTCGTGCCCGGCAGGCTCACGCTCACGCGGGGCTGAAGGATGCCGTACCCCTCACAGACACGCTGCTTGCCTTCGTCGTACCGCGCACGATTCAGCGGGTGAGCCATGGTTCCTACAAATTGCCGGGCGGCGTCACGAGGGAGCTGCGTATCCGTGTCCAAGGTGATGACGTACTTCACGTTCGCGAGGCAAGCTGTATCACCGGCAATGCGTGAGAAGCGTTCGCCGGCATTGCCCCGCAGCAATGCATTCAAGTCCGAAAGCTTGCCGCGCTTACGCTCGTAGCCCATCCAGATTCGCTCTTGCGGATTCCAGCGGCGCGGGCGGTGAAAAAGAAAGAACGTGTCGCCGTTTACATCCAGATACTTTTCATTCAGCTCCTTGATTCGCGCCTCAGCCAGTTGCAACAGCGCTTCGTCCTCGGCTAGTATTTCGTCGTGCGCGTCTCGAAAATCGGTCAACAGGCCGAAATACAGATTGGCGTCTCGATTGGCCAGGAAGCGCACTTCCAGCGCCTCGATCAGATCGTCAACGTTCTGAGCGCTGGTGAGCATCGTCGGCACCACGACCAGCGTCCGCGATTGCGCTGGGATGCCGGCGGAGAAATCCATGCGCGGCAGCGGATGCGGGCGCACTAACAAGGTTGCTAGCCAATTCACCAAGGCTAGTGCCAACTGACTGGTGGACAGCAGTGCGAGGACACCCACCGACACGAGCGCCCAATCCGGTACGCCACTGGCCTGCGCCATCGCCAACAGGCCCGCGCTGAAGAACACCGTCATCAGCGCGATAGCGCCGAGATACAGGCCCAATGGGCGTTGGGATCCCATTCTCGCGAGTGTCTCGGCAGTGGAAAGACGCCCCTGCGCCGTTCTTTCGAGTTCTCGCAAGCCCTTATCGATCAGGTAGAAGCCGACATGCGCTGCGCGCGCGCCGCCGTCCTGATTCCCCGATCGCTCCCGGCGTCCTGCCTCCCGCGACACTAGCACATCCGTGTGCGTCGTCGTGGCTGCACCCGCGTGCGCGAGCTGGATCGCGCACTGTGCCACCTCGGCTTCGGAAAGGAGACTCGTCTTAGCGATCTTCTCGATCACATGACGATAACGATCGCGGGTAGCAAAATCCATCTCCCTGTACGCGCCTCCCGGATCGTCACGTAGCGTTTGCTCAACAACACTCAACGTTTCGACAAACTCGCGCCAATCCATCGCCCCCAGAAATCGCAGACTACCGATGCTGTTGCTAATGGAAACTTGGTCGGCAGCCTGTTGTTGGGTTCCCGACTGCACTAACTGCTCGATCGTCAGACCCGACTCGGAGAGCAATTGCTCAATCCAGGTCAGCGGCAATGCCAACGCGAGGCTTTGCCCTTGTATCCGGCGCGTAAATTCCGACACGAATGGGGGCGTCATCGGCGGGTGCGAGCGCGCCATGTCCGCGATCACTAAAACCAGGCTTTTTGGATCCTTCTCGGCGATCGCAATCATCTGGTCCGCCCAAGAGGCGGCCAGGTCGCGGTCTATCCTGCCGGCGGCGATACGGACTGCTACGCGCCGAAGATTCTCAATCAACGCCAGCCGCAGCATAATGGGGATAGCCCATAACTCGCCCAACTTGAGGGGGGTGACCGTCTGATAGGCTGCCACGAAACGGCTGAGATTTTCCGGGTCCACCCGCCCGTCGCCGTGCGCGATCGTCTCCAGCGCGATGTCATACACACGCGGGAGTCCGGCCGATGGGCCGTTCAACAAACGCGGCAATTCCCGGCTGTATCCCTTTGGGAAGTGGCGCTTGGCGGTGCGGATCTGTTCTTCGATCAGATAGAAGTTATCGAGCAGCCACTCACTGGCCGGCGTAATCTGTTGGTGGGCCCTTACCGTCGCCGTGAGCTGTCCGCAGACGCCAATCAAGACCGCTTCGTTCGCCGCCAACCGCGTCAGAAGCTGGTCCTGCTGGCGTTTCGGGGTCAGCGTGTGAGAGGCTGCGAGATTCTTGCCATGCTGCTCCATCTGATCGGCGCTGAACAACTCCGATCGCAGCGGTGGCTCCTCGTTCCGGTACTTTCGGGGTACGCCGCTTCCGTGAACGCGCGTTTTCAACTGGAGCAAATGCCTGAAGATAGTCGTGCTGCTCGCCTTCAATTCAGAGGCTCCCTTGTTTGATTTGAACCTAGAATAAGTAGTTGCAACCGCCAAGAACGCCAAGATAGACAACGGATTGCACAGGTTTGAGTGGTCCCCGTGTGGGTTAGCGTAGTTTGATTCTCAACGTTTTTATTTTCTTTGCGACCTTGGCGTCTTGGCGGTTAAACAGCCGCGCCAGTGCTCGACCCTGCCAGACTAACTACGACGCAGGAAATGTCGCGATAATCTTTTTGGGCAGGGGTTGTATTTTGAGCTAGGCCTGGCGCCGAGGCCACTGCTTGCGCACCGCTTCGAACAACTCCCGGGCGGTGAGCAGCCGGCTGGCCCAAAGCAGCAGCTTGTTCCGGGGGGCGCGCAACAACAGAGTAGCGCTTGTCACCGCCAGCACCGGATGGATGCGCACCGCCTGCACTATGGCAAACCCCATGTCCAGCAGCCGCAGACGTTTTTGCAGGTGGGACGCGACATAGGACACCTCGCTGCGCTGGGCCGCCGCCTGCGACACCAGGAACTCGCGCCGCCGTCGTAGAAATACCATACGCGCACTCATGACCGGGATGTCAACCGTTCACGGTCTTTAGCGAGTTCCGACAGGGTGGCGGAAAATAGCCGTGGCCGGCTCCTGATCTTGTGACGCACCACCAGTGCGGCGATGGTGCTGATACCCAGGTAAAATACGGTGAAGCCCGCCAGCACATACAACCGGTGAGTTTCCCAGAAGGCCACCACGATGAACACGGTAGCAAACAGCAGGCCCAGCCCGAGAAAAAATAACGACACCAGTCCGTACACTAACAGTTGCCGGGCCCTTTCTCCTTCTTCTTCCAGTTCAGTCGAAAGGATCTCTATCCGGGTATGCAGGATCTCGGTAAATGTCGCCAGCAAACGCTGCAACGCCGACAGCAGCCCGGTTGTGCGACCGGGCGCCGGTTCAGGATCTGTGCCATCGTACGCCACGAGCTTAGTGCCGGCCTGTCAGCATACCAAGCAGAAAGCCCACTCCGGCGGCAATGGCGACTGCCTGCCACGGGTTTTCATGGACGAGATCATCAGTAACCTCGGCCGCCGCCTTGGCTCGGTCAACCAAGTCGCTCTCTACCTCGTTGAGCTTGCGTCGCGCCTCTTGCAGGCTTTCCTCGGCCCGTGCGCGCACTGCGCCGATTTTGTCTCCGGTCTGGTTGGCGGTTACCTTTATCAGTTCTTCGGCGTCATGCATAACCGCTCTGAAATCCTTGATTAGTCTATCCCTTGCAACTTGTGTTGATTTGGTAGCCATATCCTACTCCTTATGTCTTCATTGCAGGTTTAATAAAAATGCCGGTTGTGCCGCCATTCACGTAACACCATCATCAACTCTCAATCTAATGCCCGGACAGTGCTCGAGCCAGCCCACTTCCGAAGCAACCTCTTGGACGGCCACACAGGCCGCTATTTCGAGAGAATTCACTGTAGCATAGCAGCCACTATAACTCGCTTACATTTTCACAGAAATGGTTCGGAAAAATAATTGATCCATATCAAGAAAGTTTGTTTTTTCTCGATCCATCCTGAAAGCTCGTTCGCACTCCATCCAGGTTGCGCAGACACCCTGTCATTCTCCCAACAGTTCGCCGACAGGCTTTAAATCTTCCACATGGTCGCATACGGCCTTGATGGCCATGAGGATGGGTATGCCAAGCAATAAACCCCACACCCCCCACAACCAACCCCAAAACAGCACGCCTGCGAAAATCACCACTGCGTTCATCTGGCTTGCCCGGCTGGTGAGCCATGGCGTCAGCCAGAAACCTTCGAGACTGGTGATGACCAGCGCGATGCCGGAGACCAGCAACGCCATGCCTATTGTTCCGAATTGGAGAAAAGCGACCAGTGCCGTGCCAATGGTAAAGATTACCGCACCGAGATAGGGGATAGTATTTAATATCGCGGCGGCGATCCCCCAAACCGCGGCATGTTCCACGCCGAGCCAGAGAAACGCGAGCCAGGTCGCCACCCCCACAAGAAAACTGGTGAATAGCTGTACCAGCAGATAACGTTGAATCTGGCCGGTGATTTCATCCAATACTTGGATGGTGATTTTTTTCTTGCTAAAGGTGGGGCCGCTGATCCTGACCAGCTTGCGCCGGAAACTGTCGCCTGAAACCATCAGAAAATACGCGAGAAACAATACTATGATGACCTGACCGGCAAACCCGACCGCACCCATCGTTCCCGCCCAAAGATAGTCTTGGATATTAAACTTGGGTTTTTCGATTTGTACACGGGTCACCCCCCGTGGAGGAGTGGAAGACGGTGTTGGTGTATCGCTCACCGCCTTCTCCAGCTCGGTGGTGGCTTTTTGCACTTTCTCGATTGCGCTTTCGGATGTCCCCCGTTCCCTGCGCAGTGTCTGGCGGAACTTCTGCGCCGCTTCGGGTAATGTTTCTATCGTTGCGGCGGCATCGTCGCTGAGTGAATAGGCCAGAGAGCTAACTCCGCCCACGATACCCATCAACAACACTGCGGCTCCGATGGCACGGGGAATTTTCCATTTTTGCATCAAGGTGACGAGGGGGGAAAGCGCATAGCTGATCATCACGCCAAACATCAGCGGGATGAAAAACGCACGGGCCCAATACAGCGCGAAGATGACTGCAACCACCGTGAGCAGCGCGAGCGAAAGGCTGTGCACGTCAACCGGCGTGCGGACAGTGGGCTGCTGTGTAGCGTCCGGCGTGACTGTTCCCTGGCTGGCCAGGGATTCTCCAGCGTGATTCTCTGCGCCGTCCTGTGGTTCAGGATTCATGGGTGCAGCAGATGAAATAGCAGTGGTGTTCATGGCGCCTTGTCCTGGGCTGGGCAGGGTAGATTACCAAAATATACCCGTGGAAACTGGAGTCAAGCCTTCACCCTACTCACCATACGGTTATACCGGCCAAAGCCGATTGAGTGTTTGTTTAGTTCATAAAGAAATAAACAATCACCAACACAATCACCGGAACGCCGAGCAGCCATGCAATCAGATATTTACCCATAACATTTCTCCTTCAAGAAACTACTGTCACCAATAGCCAAATAATCGCGCGCCCCGCTGGACAGGGTGTCCAGCAGAGTCGCGACCAGTCTATATAGTGTTACTTGCTCAGTAAGTCATTCTTGACGGATTTCACACCCTTGACGTGGCGCGCAACTTCGACCGCCTTGCCAATGTCAGCCTTGTCATGGACGAAGCCGCTTAACTGAACCACGCCTTTGAAGGTTTCGACGTTGATCTCGGCCACTTTCAGGGAAGGTTCATTAAGAATTGCCGCCTTCACGTTGGCCGTAATGATAGAGTCGTCAATATACTCTGCGGTGCCTTCATGTTTTGCCGTCGAGGCGCACCCGAGCATAGTAGCCAGCAGAATGGCGAAGAACAAAGTAGAAACATTTTTAAGTTGATTCATGGTGAAACCCTCCAAATATATAATTAAGCTAAATACCCTTCGATGTTGAAAACATCAAGGGTTCCTGTGACACAGTTTGTCGCGATGTTAAAATCCGAACGTGCCCCGCGCTTTGCTTTTCGACGGGTAGCCGCCGCCGGAAAGAAAAATAGAATTGGCAGGTTATATTCGGCCCAGCAGAAACAGAATCAAAACTATCACCAGCACCAGTCCAAGAGCGCCACTGGGGCCATAACCCCACGACCTGCTGTGAGGCCAGGTGGGAATCGCACCAAGCAACATCAGAATCAAAACTATCAACAATATCGTTCCTAATGACATCTTATTTCTCCTATGTCTCGTGCGTCAGGAAATGGGTACTTGCGGTCTGTGACAGTAAAGTCAGTTCGCCGCTTTCGGCGTGTTCATAACCTCAACGTTGTCCGGTACGGGTGGTGGCACCGGTGGAATATGGTAGATCCCCGCCTGGGATTCCACATACTCTTCGATTTGCTCGTCGGTGAGAGCGAGCAGTCTGTCTTTATTCATCCAGGCATCCCGTACATGGCTCATAATTTCGTTGTAGAACTCAGGATCCCATTGCTTCTCCTTCCCGACGATGAGTATCGGACTGATGCGGAGATGGAGTGCCTTATAAATACGATTGAGATTGTCTGCGGCGAGTTGCTCATGGCCGCCATAATCACCTACAGTGCTTGCATCTACGAGATATTCGTTTAGGTCCATACTTGCTTCTCCTGGCCTGTTGAAAATGTGAAACTGCCCCGATCTATTAAATGTGTCGCGGCCGGGCAGCAACGCCGCTTCGAACACAGTGTTCTCTCTTAAGGTTTCAATCCCATGGCAACGCGCTTGCCAAGCTCAGGATCGGCTTTGGTAAAGTGATCTACCATGCGCTGCTGGATGGGTTTGTCTGCTTTGCTTAACGAATCGGTAATGTTGTCAACCAGATGATCTTGCTCCATCTTGCTGAATGCTCGATAGCGTTCGCCTGCCTGGGTGTAGTCATTGGCCAAAGTAATTTTTTGGCGCACGATGTCGGCTGCCACGTGATCAACGGCGGGAGTTCCTGTCAGCGGCGCCTCACAAGGCATCCCGTCCCCCAGCGTATTGGGCTCATAGTTCACCGTTCCGCCACCGTGGGACTCATACTGCATCGCCCCATCGCGCTGGTTAGTGTTGACGGGCGCCAAAGGCCGGTTGATGGGGAGTTGCAGGTTGTTGGTGCCCACCCGGTAGCGCTGCGTATCGGTGTACGAGAACACCCTGCCTTGCAGAAGTTTGTCGCCTGAAAGCTCGATACCGGGGACGATAGCGGCCGGAGAAAAGGCGGCCTGCTCCACATCGGCAAAATAATTTTCCGGATTGCGATTCAACACCATTTTGCCCACCGGCAGCAGCGGGAATTTATCCTCAGGCCAGGTCTTTGTGGCATCCAGAGGATCGAAGCTCTGCTTCAGTTCATCGGCGAGCTCCATGGTCTGGACCTTCAGTTCAAACTCCACCGTTGCGCCGGAGGCAATCGTGTCATGCAGGTCGCGGGTGGCGACGTCCGGGTCTTCCCCGGCAAGCCGGGTCGCCTCGCCGCGATCTATTGTTTCAATCCCGGCGGCGGGTTTCCAGTGATACTTGACGTAGATCGCCTTGCCCTCTGCATTGACCCACTTATAAGTGTTGACGCCGAAACCTTCCATCTTTCTGAAGCTCTTGACCGTGCCTCGGTCGGAAAAGAGCCAGACGATCATGTGGGTGGATTCGGGAGTCAGCGAGATGAAGTCCCAAAAGCGGCTGTTCGCAGACGAGCTGGTGGGGATGTTGGTGTCGGGAGCGGGCTTAAAGGCATGCACCATGTCGGGAAACTTGACGGCGTCCCGAATAAAGAAGACAGGCAGATTGTTGCCGACCAGATCGTAATTGCCTTCCTCGGTATAGAACTTCACGGCAAAACCTCTTGGGTCGCGCACTGTTTCTGCTGACCCCCGCGCGCCCACCACCGTGGAGAAACGGACAAAGACCGGCGTCTGTTTGGCCGGGTCTTGAAATACTTTTGCGCGCGTGTAGCCCGCCATTGTTTTATACACCTGAAAGTAGCCGTGGACGCCCGCCCCCCTGGCATGCACCACGCGCTCCGGGATGCGCTCACGGTCAAAGTGCGCGAGCTTCTCAATCAGATGTACATCTTGCAGCAACACCGGTCCACGCTTACCCACGGTGAGTGAGTTCTGATTGTCGGTGACGGGGACGCCTTGATTCGTTGTAAGGTATTTGTTTTTCATGGCGGATATTCCTAGGACTGCTTGACGCCCACGACCAGCAGCAGCGCGCCCGCTACGATGGCCCCTACGCCAGCCCAGACCGGGACATTCACTGTTTCCGTGTCTTTGACCGTCAGTTCGAGCGGGCCCAGCTTAGCCTGTTGGGTATCCTTGGTATAGCTGAACTTGCCATACGCCAGCCCCAAGGCGCCAGCTACGATCAACACGATTGCCGCAATTTTGACTGCATTCATCTCATTTTCTCCTGAAGTGATCCTTCTGAATCCACGCCGAATAGATCCCTTCCATGGTAGCTACAGGGGCCTTCGACCTTGAATGACACGAATCAGGATCACCACGATCGCGATGACCAGGAGAGCGTGAATGAATCCGCCCATGGTGTACGAGGAGACCAAACCAACTAACCACAAGACAAGTAAGATGACTACTATTGTCTCGAGCATTTTTTTCTCCTCCCGCTGTAACTTAGTGACGATCCGAATTATTTACCCAGCCCGCAAATTGGGCTGAACGTGTCTAGCCCAACGATGCTTTGGGCTTCTAACTGTGAACTTGTTTGCCGCAAGATCAGAACAACGCCTGATGCCTACACCGTGTACCTGCGCAGCGCAACGAAGCCGAACATGGTCAACAGGGCAGCCAGCGTAATCATCGCCCATTCGGAGAGTGTGGGGATGGCGCCTGCGACAACCGGCACACCACTCCCGGGGCCAGGAAGACCAGCGGCAGCGAAGCCAGCGCACACGGCGGATGACACGGCGTTGGTATCCAGCGTCACTGCACCGTTGCGCGCCAAGGCTCTACCACCGGACACGCTGGCGCCGGTATTTAGGGTGATGCTGGTGAGTGCGACAATGTTTCCCTTGAGCGCAGTGTTTGTACCGAGCGTCGCGGAGCTGCCGACCTGCCATGACACACCGCAGTCCGAACCGCCGTTGATCACGCTAACGCTTGCGTTACTGGCGGTCGTGAGCGTGCTCCCCATCTTGAAAATGAAGACTGCATTGGGATTGCCCAGGGCGTTGAGGGTGAGTGTTCCCGTCAACTGCGCCGAGGATGAAAAACAATAGACGCCCGGCGTGAGCGTACCCACGGTACCCAGATCCTGGCCGGTCAAATCCAGATTGCACGGCTGGCTTGCCAGAGCGTTGTAGGCCGTGGTGAGATCATTCTGAGCCGTCAATGCCGTGGCATCAGCCGTGTGTATCGTTCCTGTGTCCGTGCACGGGACAGGAAATCCGGTGATCGCAGCACCTGGACTGACACCCAGGTCACCGGTGACAATGGTGGCGCCGGTGCAGGTCACTGTCGAGCCACCCAGGACCGCGAAGTTCTGCGCCGTACCCAGATAGGACGGACCGGCCAGTGCCAGGGAGGGACCATAAAGAAGCGCGACCCATCCAATATTTACCACCAAAAAAATAAAATTATTACGCTTCATTTTGAACCTCCCCAGAGAAACTGATCGCAGAAAACCCAACCCCCGTTGACTGAATTAAGAACCTGTTCAGCTCCCGGTTATCCACCGTCCCGATAGGGACTAAAATAATCACTTTCGTCGCGCGGCGAGGGTTTGTCAAGTGGGCGAAATCTTAAAAACAGTTTAGTCTAACAACCACTGTGCAGTATGTTCGTTGCCGCACATAAGGCGGCCCTGCAATCGCCTCGCCACGAAAACCCAGGCTAAATATGTGTAGGGTTGAATTCATTTGGGCAGAGTGTTTCCTTAAAGTTCAGCTGATCCGACTCGAAGAGAATAGCTCAGCCATGAATTGAGGAGGGTTTCTGATATACCGTTTCCCAGTAACCTGGCGAATTCCTCGGTAACCACCGGCTGGCTGAAATAGTAGCCTTGTCCCTCGTCACAGCCCTGA
>DATMXC010000222.1:0-8175 GCA_035561915.1 Gammaproteobacteria bacterium | reverse complement strand
CTATGTGATAGCGCACGCCAGGTAAATCTTTTACTCGACCGCCCCGCACCATCACGATCGAGTGTTCTTGAAGGTTGTGCCCTTCGTCGGGGATGTAGGCGATGACTTCGTAGCCGTTGGTCAGGCGGACTTTGGCCACTTTCCGCATCGCTGAGTTCGGCTTCTTCGGTGTGCGGGTCATCACTTGGATGCATACGCCCCGCCGAAATGGCGAACCTTCCAAGGCTGGAGACTTGGACTTGTAGTTGATCTTGTTGCGGCCCTTTCGGACCAGTTGGTTAATTGTCGGCATCTTGCTTCAATCTTCAGGCCCGCCGCCCCCAACCCGGGAGAAACGGAGCGCGGATGGTATCAAACGACTTCGATGATGCAACTAGTTTTTGGCGGTTCGCTTTTCTTCAAATCGCCGGCGGCGCCTCATCCAGCGCCGTCAGTTCCATGACGGGTTCGGGTTCTTCTTCCACCTCTACCAGGGGTTTGAGGTGTGTTTTGCGATATAGATCAAAGCCGGTTCCCGCCGGAATGATGTGCCCCATGATGACGTTTTCCTTGAAGCCGCGGAGGTAGTCCACTTTTGCGCGTGTCGCGGCGTCCGTCAGCACTCGCGTGGTGTCCTGGAAGGACGCGGCGCTCAGGAAGCTATCCGT
Organism: Gammaproteobacteria bacterium; assembly: GCA_035561915.1. GTDB lineage: Bacteria > Pseudomonadota > Gammaproteobacteria > SURF-13 > SURF-13 > JACPZD01. The sequence continues at coordinate 7,528 of DATMXC010000222.1, read as the reverse complement.
TTCGAGCGAGGCTTTGGTAATGCCGAGCAACACCGGCTGGGCTTCTGCCGGCTTGCCGCCCATTTTGTCCACACGCTCGTTCTCGGCCTCGAATTCCAGTTTGTCGCTCTGCTCGCCCCACAGGAACTGCGTGTCGCCCGTCTCTGTAATCCGGACCTTCCGCAACATCTGCCGCACGATGATCTCAATGTGCTTGTCATTGATCGTCACGCCCTGGAGGCGATAGACTTCCTGCACCTCGTTGACCAAATGTTCCTGCAATTCCTGCGGGCCACAAATAGCCAGAATCTCGTGCGGGTCCATCGGCCCTTCCGTCAATTGCTGTCCCTTCTTGACGAAGTCCCCCTTGAACACACACCCAGTGGAACGGCGCCAGAGCGTATGCAAGACCTAAGCCCCCTATAGGCCTGTGGTCGGAAATGAAAAGGGCGCTACTACTTTAGTGTAACGCCCGATACTTGTGCTTGCCGCCCTGTGCTTTATGTTCCTGGGCCAGGCTGAACGGTGAGTTGGCTGTTCTGGGCCTCGCCTATTGCCTGTGCGACGGCTTCTCGCAGACACGGTTGCTTTTGGAATGGCTCGCGGAAGATGAACAGCACTTCAAAGCTCACTTGGTTCCCGAGCGGCCATTGGCTACGACAGTGGTCCTCCAGCCAGTCGAGCATAGCAGCATCCGACGGCGCAGAACTAGCCACTGGTGCTGTCATTTTGGTGAACTGGGACACTCTAGCCACCGGTAGATGTGCCGCATTGCGAAGGGTGAGTTTTCCCATTCTGTGATATTTGCATACTGCACGTTCGGATTCCAGCGGACGTTCTCGTCGAACCATTCGCCTGGGTTACGCTTGGCGAAGGCGGCACACCACGCATCCCACAGCCACCCGCCCATTGGGATGTCTGCGAAATAGACGTAACTGCGGCCTGATTCAAAGTCAGCAACCACGGCGCGCTTGCGCGTGTCTACCAATGCAATGCGTAGGAGCGGCTTGCGGGAGCGGTCGTGTGGTGGGCCTGGGCGAACGTTGGCCGTGGGTGGACGCATCCAATCGTATTCGCGAAACAGGTCGTTGTTTTCTGGTATATTTGAAACTGGAACTGGCATAAGGAGTAAGGGCTATAAAGGCGTGGGTTGTTGCGGAGATTAGCTTGAGAAGGAAGGACATAAGTATGCGAGAGGTGACGCAGCCGTGCAAAGTGCGTGCCCCGGGGGCTCGGCCTTGCGGCCTGTGATTTTGCGCTACGGTTTGCACGGCTGCGATGCGGTGAGCAGAGTTTCCTCAGTTGCCTGTCTCTGGCTCGTGCGGTGGCTCTTGCTCTGGCCGCAAATCTTTGTGAGCGTTTAACTGGTCAAGCCAGACTTTGGCGTCTGCGCTGAGAAGCGAGACGGTGCGTAGGGATGTCAACGTTTCTTGAACGTTGTAAAGCGCCTCCTGCCGGAATACGGCTGTGGAGTGCGTGAGTTTGCCAGCCTGGATGAGGCGGGGGTAGACGCCGCGCCTAACCTGAATCTCCCTCTCGATTTCTCTGATCTGCTGGTCGAGGTTCATCCGTTCTGGGAGAAGTGGCCTTTGAAGGCCTGGACATGGTAGCGGTGAACTGTTCATGGGTAATAGCTGTAGGTAGACCTGATTTCTTGCTTATGAGGACGTAGTTGTGGAGGGGTCCTGCGCAACGAGGACAAGCTTCTTCTTGGTAGAGCCATGCCTCAGAACACGCGAGACAGACGAGGATGGGGGTGGCTGGATACTGAAGTGCTCCTGCCATACTTTTTCGGATTCAGCCTTTTGGGCCTGGATTGCGGTTGTTGCATCTTCAATGAGTTGCTCTTGCGCAGACTTAAAGAGGGCCGCCCTGGTGGCGACCCTGTAAGCGTGCTTGCCCCAGAGCTTTTTCCTGACTGCGAACGAAGCTGAAGGGCCTGACGGCAGACCGTAAAAGGTGTCATACTCAACACCGTGGAATTCTTCAACTGCACCGTTTTTGTGTGCGATCTGCACGATGCGGCGCTCGTCGCAGTAGGTGATTGATTCGACATCGGTTTTATTGCTGCTGAGTTCTTTTTTGTGGATCATGGTGTGTGGCCCGGGACTGACCCGCCCTGGTGGTGGCCAGGGCGGGTGGTGCGCTTAGGCTACTGTAGGACGACCATCCCCAGGGAAATTTTGTTTATGGTTAGCGTTTCGGCTATTGCTTGCGTGAATGCAATGTTGATGTATGAGTCGCGGCTGCAGATGGGCCATGCCGGACCGGGCACATTTACTGTGCTGTAAACCCCTGCTGGTGCGGAGGCTGTGACTGATATTGCGTCGTGGACGGCGCTGACGTTTATGATGGCGTAGGACGAGGTTGGGAGTGGGATTAGCTGGCACCACCAGATTGCGGACAGCCCATCTTCCCACTGCACGTTTAGGACGCCGTCAGAGCCTGTGATGGTTGCCTGGATGCAGAGGAACTGGAATTCAACGTATGAGGCGTTTTTGAACGGCACTGACGCTGAGTAGGCTGTTGTGAGTACGCTCCGGGCTAGCTCGTATATCCGCTGCCTGGCGCCCGGCGGTCGCTGAATGTATACTGGCATGTGAGTTGGTGCGCCGCCCGCGCTGGGCTGGCGGCGCAATGGGATGTGGTTAGGCTGTGGGTGATTGGCGCGCGGGCCCCAACTCTACGAGGTTGAGCGTGTACGGGACTGCTGTGGCGTTCTCGTCCTGCAGGACGCTCACCAGCGTACCGGCACGGTTGGCGCTGTTAAAGACGGGGATGCATGGCAGATCAAGCCTCATGCCAAGGTCTGCGAAGAACTGGGCCGTCTGCTGTTGCTGGGTGGGTTCACCTGGGAAGCCCAGGCGCATGTTCCCGAAGTCAGGCCCGCGGACTGCGAGCGACGTGCAGCGGACACTGACTGTGCCACCGACGATGGCATAGAGGGTGTCTGCGTGTAGCAGGTCTGAGTCGGCATTCAGCGCCTCTTCGCCGCTGTAAGTGCCGGTATCGGTGGCGGTGATGCTGCCCTGAACGGTGAGCGACTGAACGCCCCTGTTGTGCAAGGCGCCGACGGTGATGAGATGGGCGTCAATGCCTGGAAGGTCCTCATACCACATGAGCAACGAGGCGTATTGGCGATCGAGCGCCGTGTTGCTGCCGCTCTGCGTGAGTGTTAGAGGGTCCTGTGGCTTGAAGCACATTGGAAACAGGCCCGGCGAGCCTACTTGGCTTAGGGCTACCGGCGCCTGCCAACGGAAGCCGCGAACTAGGTCGTGGCCTGACGGCCAGAGGATTTGCGTGAAACCTGCAACTGACTGTAGGGTTGACCATGCAGCGAGGCAGAAAATGTCTTTGCCCCGGACACCGTTACGGATGGCTGTTGGGTCGCCTGTAACGGCAGTCATGGCGGCGCCGGTGTTGGGCTGTACGCAGGTGAATGATTGGAGATCGAGGTTCATGATATGTTTATGCTGTTTTGGTTTACGGACTGGCGGTAGTGGCTTAGCGTGCCGCCTGGTCTTTTGGCTCCTCAACGGTTGATTTAACCACCACTTCAGCCGGCTTGGGGGGCATGGTACCGACTGGAGAAGGGAGACTGTTGCGCCGGGGATGGGTAGTGCCATCGCCGAACTTGCGAACGGGTGCTGTTGTAGGTCTGCGCCCGTCATAAGTGGAGTAACTGCGGGTTTGTGCGCGGTGATTTGCGCCTAGAACGCTCATGATTATGACTTGGTTGTATTATTTGTTGCCTGGTTGGATTTCAGCTCGGCGATATCCTTTTTTAAGGAATTCGCGTGCTTGGTTTTCTGGTGCGCGTAGGTTGCGACAGCCGCCGTTATGGCGGTGAGAACGCCCGCGAGCAGCTCCCCGAAGGGTGCTGGGACCATGGGCGCTGCGGTCCTGATGGCGGCGACAGTTTGCTCGAAGCCAGCGGACGGGACATAGACCACGTTTGTGCGGCCTGTGCTGGGGTCTGCTGAGTAAGTGCGAGTGACGCAGCTTGTGACTGTTAGTGCCAAAGCGGCAAGCGCCGCGAACAGCGCGGGCCTGCCGAATATGTATTTTAACTTCACGCTTCCTGTTCTACATCCTCGAATGAGTCGGTGTCAACAGGTTTTGTGAAATTAGTTTTGGCTGCGGGCCGTGGGCGCCGCAGCGTGATCCAGGCGAGCGGTTTTGCGCTGCCTGTGCATTTTGGGCACGAGAACTCCAAGGCCCGGCGTGGGCGCGAGGCGGTCATGATGAGCTCCCTTGTAACGCATGTGCAGGTGGCGGCGACGCGGAGGGCGCTGTGCGCGAGGGCGACCTGGGCGAGGTAGCTTATGACTGCCGACTCCCTGATTTGCCCCTGGGGTGGCGCTGCGAGGACGGAGGCAAAACGGCGGCCTGATGTGAGCGGGCACAACTGCGGCGTGGCTGTGGACCGTGTGGCGAGGTATGCGTTGTAGGTGAATGAGGAGACCCCCGCGGCCAGCCCGCGCAGGAGGATGCTGCCTGCTGCCTCTTGCCTGCCTTTCCACCAGTTGCAGAAGCCGCACACGGCGCGGAGGTTGCCAATGCTGTGCTGCATGGCGTAGTAGGGCGTTGCCCGTGAAGTGCCGTTGTGCCGGATGCCGGACGGTATGACGGTGTCCAGTGTTGCGGTCTCGGCGGTGATGGGCTCAAGGCAATAGTAGCACACGTGTCCATAAGTTGTTAACAACCTGTCAATGAGTGCCTGCTTACGTGTGTGCGCATTGATCTGGGTCCTGCTTTTCACAGGCGCACTACTCCTTATTAACACCGTGTCAACGCGCTTAAGTCCCTCTGCGAGAGCGTCTCGTATAGCATATCCGTGATATTCACAAGCCTTAATAATACTGGTATTTAACAGAGAAAGAATACTAGTAGTAGGCTGAGCGGTAGCGATGCAAGGAGAAGCAGCAGAAAGCGACCAAGCCGAGAAGGATGGCTGGTCGCTTGCGCGGAGGTCTATGGCATCAGCGGCCCATGGCAGAGCGAGGGCGCAGGGGATGCAAACCTCTGAGTTGCTGAACGTGGTCTGAGTGCCGCAGGATGGGCAAGTAGCTTTTTTAGTTCTGCGCACTGTACCTTGGCTGGAATCCCTTTGCCGCGCCGCTGAGTGTGCTGTGCATCAACTCAGTGCGGGTGTGGGGCTGCAACCAGAACCATGCGTGTATGACTGCTAGGGCCGCTATTGCCGTGTCCCTTGTGTATGTGGGTGCTTTGGGTTCGACCCACGGGCTGTCCATGTCTGCCATTTTTAGGAGGTGAGGCAGCGCAACGAGCAGTATGGCCTCTGCCAGGTTTTCTGGCGCGAGCGGTGGGGGCGCTGAATCCTGGATGAGGTTGTAAAGCGTCCGTGTGCCAAGGACGTATGTGGGGACTGCGGCGGCTAGGAGTGCGGCGGATAGGTAAGCCATGACTGCACTTTGGCTGCGATTATCTGGCGGTGTGGCCGTGGTGTCTGTTTTGCGTAACTGGGTCCTGTGCCGCTCCGCGACGCTTGCTGCCAAGAGGGCGATTAGCGAGCCTGCCGCCGCGGCAAGGGACTGCGACAAGTAGGCGGACACCTCCATGCGGTTTAGGAGTTCCTGCCTGTGTGTGTATATTGCTGACATAGGTTACTTAACGGGTTACTGGCCCGGTTTGCTGTAGAATGTGGGCGGATGGCGCGAAATGCAAGCAGAAAATGCGCAGGGCAGGGCGGAGCGCCTGAATCTGGCCCGCTGGTGGTTGGCCTGGGCGGAGCGCCTGAATCCGGCCCGCTACTGAATTCCTAAAGGCGTACTTACTGAATGGTCCGGGTAAGGTGGTGCTCGGGCTGTGGTGTGCGAGTGGCTGAGGCGTCACCCGAGTCCCTGGAATAGGGCGCCTGGCGTGGTAGGGGACGTCTAAACCTGGCCAAATCCTGTCGCAGAAGGGTCTTCGTGATCTTGCGGTTGGCCGGGATGATGACTTCGCCGGTTTCGCTGTTGACGACGTCCAAGGGAATTTTCTCGCCGAGGAGAATGTTGCTCAGGGCTTCGGTCAACTGGTCCCGCAACTCGTCGGTCCTTTTCTTGTGGTCTTCTTCAATCTGTTTGGCGTGTTTCTTGTCGTCCGAGACGCGGGTTTCCTTTTCTGTGTCTTTCTTGGAGGAGACTTTCACGTCCATGATGATGCCGTAGGTGCCGCTGGGCACTTTCAGGCTGGTGTCTTTGACGTCGGCGGCTTTCTCGCCGAAAATGGCGCGCAGGAGGCGCTCTTCGGGCGCCAGTTCGGTCTCGCTCTTGGGGGTGATCTTGCCGACGAGGATGTCCCCGGGTTTGACTTCGGCGCCGATGCGGATCACGCCGTCGGTGCCGAGGTTCTTGAGGGCTTCGTCGCCCAGGTTCGGAATGTCGCGGGTGATTTCTTCGGGGCCGAGTTTGGTGTCGCGGGCGGCGACCTCGAATTCGTCTATGTGGATGCTGGTGAACACGTCGTCTTTGACGATGCGGTCGCTGATCAGGATGGCGTCTTCGAAGTTGTAGCCGTTCCAGGGCATGAAGGCGACCAGGACGTTGCGGCCCAGGGCGAGTTCGCCGCCCGCGGTGCAGGAGCCGTCGGCGATGACTTGGCCTTTTTTCACGAGGTCGCCTTTGTGGACGACGATTTTCTGATTCACGCAGGTGGCGGCGTTGCTCCGCATGAATTTGCGGACTTGATAGACCCAGAGGCCGTGGGCGGGGTCGTGCCGGAGTTTGCGCTTGGTTTCGGGGAGCTTGCCGTCTGCGGTGATGATGATTTGGCTGCCGGTGATGGAGGCGACTTTGCCGGCTTCCTCGGCCACGATGACGGCGCAGGAGTCGCGCGCAACGCGTTCTTCCAGGCCGGTGGCGACGAGGGGGGCTTCGGTGACCAGTAGGGGCACGGCTTGGCGTTGCATGTTCGAGCCCATGAGGGCGCGGTTCGCATCGTCGTGCTCCAGGAAGGGGATCAGGCTCGCTGCAACGGAGACGAGTTGCTTGGGCGATACGTCCATGTAGTCCACGCGGGCGGGTTCGACGTCTACAAAGTCGCCCCGGGCTCGGCACAGGACGCGGTCTTGCGTGAAGTGGCCTTTGTCGTCAATCGGGGAGTTGGCCTGGGCAACCAAATACTGCTCTTCGCGGTCGGCCGTGAGGTATTCGAGTTTCTCGGTCACGCGGCCTTTCTCGACTTTGCGGTAGGGCGTCTCCAGGAAGCCGAAGTCGTTGACGCGCGCAAAGGTGGCCAGCGAGGCGATCAGGCCGATGTTCGGCCCTTCGGGTGTCTCGATGGGGCAAATGCGCCCATAGTGCGAGGGATGCACGTCGCGGACTTCAAAGCCGGCACGGTCGCGGCTCAGGCCGCCGGGTCCGAGGGCGCTGAGACGGCGTTTGTGCGTCAACTCGGCCAGGGGGTTGATCTGGTCCATGAACTGGCTGAGTTGGCTGCGCCCGAAGAAATCGCGAATGACGGCGCTCAGGGCCTTCGGATTGATGAGTTTCTGCGGGGTCATCTGTTCGATGGTCTGGTCGAACAGGGTCATGCGCTCTTTGAC
>DATMXC010000221.1:0-2936 GCA_035561915.1 Gammaproteobacteria bacterium | reverse complement strand
ATGGCGTGAACGTGAGGGTTGGGTGTGCCTGGAAGGAATCAGAAAATCGGATTAAGCTACCTATCCCTATCCCCTAGCCCCTAGCCCCTAAAACATGTATACCCAATGCCCACACTGTGACACGCTGTTCCGCATCCAGGTCGCCGATCTCAGGACGGCCCAGGGCAAGGTGCGTTGCGGGCGGTGCGGTCAGATTTTCAACGCGCTTCGTTATCTCTCCGAAGAATTACCCGAGATCCCCACGGTCTTCGAGATGGTGGAACTTCCCGCGCCCGAGGTTGAACCGGCGGATGTTGCGGCGGATGAACTGCACTCCACCGAGGAACTGCTCGGTCTGGTGGATAAACTGGTCAGCGAGTTGGAGCCCGCCCTGAGCCCCGTTGAAGGGCCCGCCGCGTCGCCTGCCACGGAGACCCCTCCAGCACCGGAGCTCGTGACGGTCATCCCGGAGGATGAGGCCCCGCTGCTTTCTGAGATCACCGAATTTAAACAGATTGATGTGTATGAGGTGACTTCGCCAGGGGTGTCTTTTGAATCTATCGGCACACCGTTCTCCATCGTCGAGCCGCCAGCCGGTGTGGCGGAGGAAATCGCTCGTGCCGCCGAGAGAGTGCGCACCACAAAGGCGCAACGTCACAGCGGGCTTGGCACTTTTAGCTGGAGCGTGGCGATTCTGGTGCTGGTTGCGGTGCTGGCCGCGCAATACATTTACTACATGCGTGCTGAGCTGTCCCAGAACGCAGTGCTGCATCCCTGGTTGGAACGCTACTGCGAGGTGGTCAAAGCCGTCGCTCCCTGTGAGGTGACGCCGTTACGCGATCTTGCGAAGATCGAGATTCAAAACCGCGAGATACGCGTGCACCCGTCCATCCAGGATGTGCTACTGGTGCGTCTGAGCCTGATGAACAGGGCCAGCTTTGCGCAGCCTTATCCGGACCTGCAACTTACCCTCTCGGATCTCGGTGGACGACACTTCGCCCAGCGCCGCTTTCATCCCGCGGAGTATCTGTCGCCCGGCAGCGACATCGCGCAGGGCATGCGCCGGAATGTTTCGGTACCGGTCACCCTGGAGATCGCAGCACCCTTCAGCCCCGCGAACCTCGAGGCGTCATCATGGAGCTTCAGGCTTTATTGACCTCAGTAAGGTATTGAAATGGCATTGAAGGGTTTTGGAGGGATGCGAAACATATCTGTACCACTACCGAAGTGTTTCAAAATATCATTTTCCCAGGCGCCTTAAGGAAATCGAGTACCGTTACAATCACCGAAAAGAGAACCTCTTTAAAACGCTTCATTAAACTCGTGTTGGTTACGTTTTGACATAATTGCCATTCCCCTTTATACCGCAAACCACATTCTTTGCGAGCGATCCAAACTGGGGGCGCATTCTCGCCGTTATGGGCCGCGCGGGCGTTGCCGGTCTTAATCTTGCGCGCGTCACGCTTCATCTCGATGAGGTGTGCATCGTGCGTGACGTCGGGCGCGCAGTCGACTACGAGGAAAAGCGCGGACAGGACGTCATGCGCAAGAATGAAATTACCATCAACGTCGATCTTGCGCGCGGGCCACACACCACCACCGTCTGAACCTGTGATTTTTCCTACGACTAAGTGAGCATCAACGCGGGATACCGCACCTGACGCTGCACGCATAAGGCCGCCCATGAGCCCATTCCTGAAGCCGTAGCATTCCTGCGTCTGTTGGTGCATTATGCTTTTCAAGCCTCCTCAACTTGGAGTGCCGGACTCTCAGGCCTTGAGAGCGACAGTACATGGGGGCACCATGATCCCGAACAAGATACTGACGGTCTTCAAAACCAGTTGCATCGGGCCGCTGCTCAGCCTGCTCACGGTGGCGTTGCTTGAAGTCTTCACGCGCACATTTTTTCCGATTCCCAATCCGCCCGCCATTCTGCTCATCACCGTGGTGTATTCCGCCTTTTGCGGCGGCGTGCGCCCCGGGCTGTTGAGCGCCGCCATCGCGTGGCTGTATTTCGCCTGGTTTTTCTCGATCCCGGGCGAACCGTTTTACTACACGCATGACAACCTGTTACGCGTGCTGGTCTGGGCCGTGGCCACGCCGCTCATCGCCGTCATGACAGGACTGCTCAAGCAGCGCTCCCAACGCGCCTTTGAACTGGAGCGCGCCAATGCGGTTCTGGAGGCCCGTATCGCCGAACGCGAGCAGTCCGAGCGGGTGCTGCGGGATAAGGAGAGTCTGCTGCAAACAGTGTTGGAGACCTTGCCCGTGGGTGTCTGGCTGATCGACGCAAAGGGGCTCGTCACACACGGCAACCAGGCCGTCCAGAGTATCTGGGAGGGAAGGCGCTATATCGGCATCGAGCAGTATCACGAATACAAAGGCTGGTGGGCGGACACCGGAAAACGTATCAACGCAGAGGAATGGGCAGCGGCCCGCGCCGTCACGCGCGGCGAGACCTCGCTGAATGAAGTGATTAACATAGAGTGCTTTGATGGTTCGCGCAAAACCATTCTCAACTCCGCTGTGCCGATCCGCGACGCCGCACAAAACATCATTGGTGCCGTAATAGTGAATCAGGATATTACCGAACGCCGCCAGACCGAGGAGCGCCTCGCCCATCTCGCCTCCTACGACACCCTCACCGATCTGCCCAATCGCACGCTATTCACCGACCGGCTGACGCAGGCCATGGCGCGCACCGACCGCAACGAAAGCATCCTTGCCTTGCTGCTGCTCGACATGGATCGCTTCAAGGAAATCAACGACACGTTCGGACACAACGTCGGCGATCTGCTGCTGAGGGCAGCTGCGGGCCGCCTCCAGCAGGGACTGCGCGAAGTAGACACCATCGCCAGACTGGGGGGCGATGAATTTACCATGGTCCTCGAAAACATCGGCGCAGCCGAAACTGCCGTCGCTGTGGCAAAGAAGGTCGTGGACGTCTTTACCCAGCC
>DATMXC010000220.1:0-2429 GCA_035561915.1 Gammaproteobacteria bacterium | reverse complement strand
GGCAATGGGTAAGTCGGCTTAGCCGAATCTAAGGCTAAATAATACTCTATTCCTGCCCGATTACGCAGACATACGGATTCTTGTCTGCGGGCTTCTTGCATGTCGCCAAAATCTCATGGCATAATGCCACGTTATAGACTCTGAATTACCAGCCATGGCACGCCCGATGGGGCACATAGAGGGAGGTGTAGTTTGTTCGACTTATCTGTTGATTTGGCCAAAGACTCCGTGGAATACAGCACGGGTGACGTGCTGAGTTTGTACGGCATTATCATAACAGTCGTACTCGTCGTGCTCTTCACTGCATACAAGACGGCCAAGAAAAACTCCTCTAAGTAACCTTGGCGCTGCCGAGGGGCTAAGGCCCGGTAAGCGATATGACAGGTCTCTGCGGAGAAGCTTTTATAATAATCGTGATATGGAGGAAGGTTTCATTATGCGTCGGTTAATTAAGACATCGCTTGCGGCCTTGGCCTTGGTCGCGGCAAATCAGGCTTGGTCAGAAGATCCGGGCACCGCGCTTGCCCCGGCGGCTGAGCAGGCGCCAACAGTAGAGGCCCCCGCAGCTCCGCCGGCTGAGGCCGCTCCTGCAGCTTCTGCCCCAGCTACTGAACAAGCCCCCGCAGCTCCGGCTGCAGAGACTTCCCCAGCACACGTAGAGACAGCAGAAAAGGCTAAAGCAGAGGCTGCCGCAGGGGTCCCTACCCCTGCCCCCATGGCCATGCCAAGCGAGCCGCTCAAGCTGGTCGGCAATCCCGAGGCCGGTAAAAAGATCTTCGCAGAAGGGAAAGGCGAGGCTCCGCCGTGCCTGTCCTGCCACGGCGAACAAGGTTTGGGCGATGACAACATGGGTACCCCCCGGTTGGCCGGCCAAGGCTTTACCTACCTCAGAAAGCAGCTCTATGAGTTCGCCGCAGACCAGCGCACCGACACCACCATGGGCGTCATGAACGGCGTCGCCAAAGCCCTCTCCGATCAGGATAAAGTCGACATCGCAGCCTATGAGTCCAGCGTGCATCACGATGCGCTCGCCTCGGCCTCTAATCTGGACGAGATCAAGACGGCCGGCACCGTACCGGTGGGTGAGCGGCACCTCGGCAAGGGTATCGTGCTCTATGGGATCCCGGCCCAAGGCGTGCCGGCCTGCAGCAGCTGCCACCAGTTCAACGGCCGCGGCGCCCTCCCGGTCTACCCCGTCATCGGCGGACAGCGTTACGTCTATCTGGTGAATCAGCTGAAGAAATGGAAAGATGGCAGCCGTGCCAACGACCCGCTGGCGCAGATGCGCGCCGTGGCAAGCAAGCTGAGCGATGAAGACATCTACAATGTCGCCGCCTACTTGACCAGTGCGCCGCCTATCTCCATGGGCAATTCGCGTCAGCCCCATCAGATACCGCCGAATGCCGCCGGCGCCGCGCACGAATAGCCGCTGAAAGCGCGTTCGCCTTACAGTTGAGTTTTGAACTTGTTGTCGGGACGCAAGTCCCATTAAGGGCGGGGGAAACATCCCCGCCCTTTTGTTTTTCCTACCTGCCGATGCGCAAGGCTGACCGTGACACTGCCTACGACGAAACCTAAACAATCCCTCAAACCTGGCGAACGTGTGCTGTTTGCCGTATTTGGCGCGTTTTTGGTGCTGGCCGTGATCGGCTACATCGTGCTCGAGACCGTGCGCAGCCACATGAAGGAGCCGATGTTCACCTCGCGCAGCTCCTTCGACTCAACCGCGGAAGGTCTGCGCGGCTCAAAATTATTCCGCGAAGCCAATTGCACCGCCTGCCACCGCGCGATGCGCAACGGCACCAACCACGGCATCGTGCTCGACGGTATCGGTTCGCGCCGCAGCGTGGAGTGGATAGAGAATTTCCTGAGACGGCCGGAGCTGACCTATGGAGCACCGACCATAGATCACGCCTCCGGCAGAGAAGCGGGCTACACCATCGCCCTCCCGACCGCAGACATCCATGACATTGCCATGTTTCTCTTCGAACTCAAGGCGGAACAGGGTTCGTCCATGGCGCGCGAGCCGCCGCCGGAAAGCTCCGGATTCATAGACAGCATGGTCAACATGTGGGCCCCTGAAGACTGGAAGGATAAATACCAGGACATCCGCACCAAACCCCCCGGGCAGGAGGGGCGGACAACGGAAAAGACGCCCTCCCCGTGAATGAGAGTTTCGGCCAGGACACACAGTACCGCCGTTATATCGTGTGGTTTATAACGGCCTGCGTGATTTACAGCATCATCGGCTTCTCCTGGGGCGTAGTGGTCGGCATGCTCCCCAAGCTGCGCGAGTTCATCAACCATAGGCCGCACGCCCATCTCATCATGCTCGGCCACGGCCACCTCAACCTGCTGGGCTGGGTCGAGATGGCGATCTTCGCGGCGATGTATTACATCGTCCCGCGCACAGTCCGACGCAACATCTA
>DATMXC010000219.1:0-4769 GCA_035561915.1 Gammaproteobacteria bacterium | reverse complement strand
AGCTTTTCCACGCTCAGGATCACACGGATATCGGTGACATGGTCAAAGTGGCGCTCTACACGTTCGAGCTTGTTGTGGACGTAGGCGCGCAACGCCGGGGTAATTTCCACATGATGGCCGCTTAAATTGATTTGCATGAGTTGCTCCTTGAAAGACGCCTAAGACAGGCGTTTGCGTTCGTTGGAAGGGGGGATGGCGAGTGATTCACGGTATTTTGCGATGGTGCGGCGCGCGACATTGATGCCCAGCTTCAAGAGCAGATTGGCGATCTTGCTGTCGCTTAACGGCTTCATGGTCTCCTCGGTGGAGATCAGTTTTTTTATGTGGGCGCGAATGGCGGTGGCCGAACATTCACCGCCTAGGGTAGTGTTGACGTGACTGGAGAAGAAATATTTGAGTTCAAAAATGCCGCGCGGGGTGTGGATAAATTTTTGCGTAGTGACGCGCGAGATGGTGGATTCGTGCATGCCGACCACTTCCGCCACGTCGTGCAGCACCATGGCCTCCATGAACTCCTCTCCTTGCTCCAGGAACGGGCGCTGCCGTTCGACGATGCAGGTGGCGACCTTGAGCAGCGTTTCATTGCGGCTCTTCAGGCTTTTGATAAACCAGCGCGCCTCCTGGAGGTGGTTCTTGAGGTAATTATTATCGTTGCTGTTGTCTGCGCGTCGCACCAGACTTGCATACTGAGTGTTGATGCGCAGCCGCGGGGCCGCCTCCGGATTGAGTTCCACCAGCCATTTGCCGCGCTGCTTGCGAACATAGACATCGGGGATCAAATACTGCGGGCGGCTGTCGGCGATCTGACCGCCGGGGCGCGGATGCAGCGACTGGATCAGTTCGATGATCTCGCGCAGCTCTGTATCGTTGATCTTCAATTGACGCTTGAGCTGATTGTAGTCGCGGGCGGCCAGCAGAGCGAGATGATGCTCCACCAGTTGCCTGGCCTGCGCCAGCCACGGCGTGCAGGCGTCATAGTGTTGTAATTGGATAAGCAGGCACTCGCGCAAATCGCGTGCGCCCACCCCTATAGGGTCAAAGCTTTGAATCCGATGTAGCACCGCCTCAACCTCGTCCGGGGTGATAGCGAGATCCCCCACACCCTTATCATCCAGGCTGGCCAGGATGTCTGTCAGGGAACTGTTCAGATAGCCGTCATCATCCACTGAATCTATGATTGCCGTGGCGATGGTCATATCGGTTTCGCTGAAGGGGGTGAGGCGCATCTGCCAGACCAGGTGCTCGCGCAGGCTTTCCCCGGCGGCGTTGCCCTGGGTCTCGTAGTCACGATCTTCGTGGGTGTTGTGCGAGCTGCTTGGTGATATGTGGTCGAATGAATCTTCCCAGGCGCTGTCCGCGGGGGCATCGTCGCCACCGCCCTCGTGTTGCTCGTTCACGTCTGCGGTGGCGGGTTCCGCTTCCCCGCTGCTGGCGGGAGGGGGGGTGTCATAGAGGGTGAGCGATTCCTTGGCGACCGGGGTATCTCCCTCTCCCTCGACGAGCTCAAGCATCAGATTGGAGTCCAATGCCTGCTGGATCTCCAGTTGTAGCTCCGTGGTGGACAGTTGCAGCAGGCGTATCGCCTGTTGTAACTGAGGCGTCATCGTCAGATGCTGGCCAAGCCGGAGTTGAAGAGTCTGCTTCATGTATCCTGTTCTGAAAAGGTTCTGCTCATTCACTAAGGGACATCTGGGGGTAACGGTTTAACTCGGGCTTTCTGTTTCTCTAGCATAAATCATACCGATCCTATTTTAGCCGAATTTATGACGCAGGGGTTAGGGGAGTGAGAAACAGGGGGTAGAGGCTAGTGACTATAGGGGGGGCAACCCCTTTTTATTTCAAACCGCGCTAAAATCATCTCCGCCATCCTTAGCGCAACCTCAAATACTAAATAAACCCCAGCCCGCACATCCCTGTGCGGGCGCTCGCGGCTCCTAAGCCCGCCGCTCGCCCCGTTTCACAGCGTAAAATGCTCGCCCAGATAGACTTCCTTGACGTGTTGATCCCGCAGGATCTCGTCGGGGCTGCCTTCCGCGATGAGCCTGCCCGCGTTCATGATGTAGGCGCGTTCACAGATGCCCAGCGTCTCGCGCACCTTGTGGTCGGTAATCAACACCCCAATGTCACGGTCGCGCAAATGCCGAATGATAGCCTGGATGTCCAGCACCGAGATGGGGTCTACCCCGGCGAAAGGCTCGTCCAGCAGGATAAAACGCGGCTCGGAGGCCAGTGCACGGGCGATCTCCACGCGTCGCCGTTCGCCGCCCGAAAGACTAACGCCCATGTTATCCCGCAGGTGGCGGATATTGAGTTCATAAAGCAGCTCCTCAAGCTGCCGTTCCTGCTGATCGCGGCTAAGTCTTTGGCGCGTCTGCAGGATGGCCAGGATATTATCGGCGACCGTCAGCTTGCGGAACACCGACGGCTCCTGCGGCAGATACCCCAGGCCCAGGCGGGCGCGCACGTGCATGGGGGTGTGGGTCATGTCGTGGTGGTCGAGGCTAATGGCGCCCTGATCACAGGAGATCAACCCCACCATCATGTAAAAACAGGTGGTCTTGCCCGCGCCGTTGGGGCCGAGCAGGCCCACAATCTCCCCGCTCTGTACCTCCAGGGAGACATCATTGACCACGTCGCGTGTTTTAAAGCGTTTGGCGAGGTGTAGAGCCTGCAATAGACTCATTAAGAAAGGCTCATGGCTGGGTGGGGGCCGTGGGGCCGCTCGATTTTTTCTTGGGTTGGATGATGACCTGAACGCGCTCCTTGCCCGACTTGGCCTTGCTGGCGTTCACGACGCTGCGCTCGACGTCATATTCGATGCGGTTGCCGCTGAATTGGTTTTGCTCCTGCCAGACGTGGGCCCCCTCGAGCAAGATCAGCTTGCCGGTGCCGGTGTAGTACTCCATCCGCTGGGACTGGGCGCGGATGTCCTCCTGTTTGCCGTCGGGGCGTTGCCGGTAATGCGCCGGGTTGCCCTCGGCGATGGCCTTTTCGATATCGTTGTTGCGGCTATATAGTGTGAGGGTATCGGCGTCGAGGTGAATACTGCCCTGGGTGAGGGTGACATTACCTTTATAGACGCTCACCCCTTGTTTGTGGTCTATCTCTACACTGTCGGCCTCCACGTTGATGGGCTGCTCCTTGTCGCTGGACAAGGCGAAGCCCGACGTGGCATAGCATGTCGCTAGCAGCGTAAGCAAGGCGCTAAGGTTTAGGCGCATAGGTTCCTTTTACTTTGGAGAGCAATTGCAGCCGTTCTTCATTGAGATAAAGACGCATACCCACCGCATGAGTCAGCGAGTTTTGACTCTGCAAGGTCACCGGCTGCCCGGTCTGTGCAAATTTGTCATCGGGCAGCACCTGTAATTCCGAGGTCGTCATGCGCATCGCTTTCCCGGGCTCCGCCTGCGGATTTTCGACCAAGACATTGTCGCGCAATACCACAAATTTCTGTTTCGCCCCCACCCAACCGCGCTCGGCGGAGACCTGCCAGGGACCGTCATCGCGCCTATAGAGGGTGAATTGCGGGGCGGTGAATTCGGTACTGCCGTCG
The DNA here is from genome assembly GCA_035561915.1 of Gammaproteobacteria bacterium. Lineage (GTDB taxonomy): Bacteria > Pseudomonadota > Gammaproteobacteria > SURF-13 > SURF-13 > JACPZD01. The sequence continues at coordinate 1,216 of DATMXC010000219.1, read as the reverse complement.
TCGGGATAGTGCGCCAGATAGCGCGCCTGCAGCCGATGCTCCGGAGAACCCGTGACACCCATCGTGGTGATAAAAAAATTCTCCATGGTATAGTCGGGATCGTGGCGGACCGTATCTTTGGAGGACGATAGCCCTGTGTTGACGCTGAGTAACCATTGACTGAACAGGGCCAGCAAGAACAATGCGCCCAATATTAACAGGGTGCGTTTATCGAAGATGTCGTGCAGTGGACGCACTAGCTGAGATAACCTTGTAGTTGGGCCTCCAATACGCCCCGGGCCTCCATGATCAGTTCGCACACATCGCGTCCTGCGCCGCGCCCGCCTGCGTTCGGTGTCTGCCAGTGGGCGTGTTTTTTTACCAGCGGGTGGGCGTCTTGTACCGCAATGGCGAGGCCCACCCGGAGCATGATGGGCAGGTCCACCACGTCGTCGCCGACATAGGCTACTTCGCTCGCCTCCAGTTTTAGTTTGGCGATCAACTCTTCGAAGGCAGGCAGCTTCTGCAGGCGGCCCTGATAGACGTGCTCGATGCCTATGCTTGCCATGCGCAGCTCTACGACCTTGGAGGTGCGGCCGGTGATGACGGCGATCTCGACGCCGCAGTGCTGCAACATCTTCATGCCGTGACCGTCGCGCGAGTGAAAGGCCTTGTACTCGAGGCCGTCGTCGCCGAGAAACAGGCTGCCGTCGGTGAGCACGCCGTCCACGTCGAAGACCACGAGTTTGATACGGGCGGCGCGGTTGAGGATGTCTTGCATAATGTTAGGGGTTAGGGAATAGGGGCTAGGGTTTGGGGAACGATGCTCTCAGTTTACCCTAATCCCCAGTCCCCAGCTTCTACGAGCCCCTGCTTTCAAACTACCCCCGCCCGCAGCAAATCGTGCATGCTGAGTGTGCCTACCAGCTTTTGTTCGTGATCCACGACGGGCAGTGCGTTGACCTTGTATTTCTGCATGAGCTGCAGGGCCTCGGCGGCCAGCAGTTCGGGGCTGGTCGTCTTGCAGTTGCGGGTCATAAGTTCTCTGATGAGGGCGGTGTGCACGTTGACTTCGCGCTCCAGTGTGCGGCGCAGGTCGCCGTCGGTGAAGATCCCCAGTACACGTTGTGCGTCATCCACGATGCAGGTCATGCCCTGGCCTTTCCGGGTCATCTCGACCAGAGCCTCGCTCAGCCGGGCCTGTTCAGTTACCTTCGGGATCTGTTCGCCGGTGCGC
>DATMXC010000218.1:0-6456 GCA_035561915.1 Gammaproteobacteria bacterium | reverse complement strand
AAAATTAAATGACACAGGACACTCCCAACAGCGACAATATCCCTTTAAAGGGCCAACCTACCTGGAATTCAACAGTGAATAATACCAGTTTCCGCATTGAGACCGACAGCCTCGGCGAATTCAAGGTGCCGGGCGACGCCTGGTACGGCATCCAAACGGCGCGCGCGATGGTCAATTTTCCAATCAGCGGCAGGCTGCCGGATCGTGACTTTATCATCGCCCACGTCCGCATCAAGCGCGCGGCCGCAGAGGCCAACCGGCTCTGCGGCGTGCTTGCCGATGAACTGGCCGACGCCATCATCGCCGCCTGTGACCGTATCTTGGGGGGTGAGTTTCTCGATCAGTTTGTGGTGGACCGCTTTCAGGCCGGCGCGGGGACCAGCCACAACATGAACAGCAACGAGGTGATCGCCAACCTCGCCAATGCGACGCTCGGTGGCAAGCGTGGAGTTTATAAGCCGATCCACCCCAACGACCACGTCAACATGGGGCAGAGCACCAACGACACCATCCCCACCGCGATTCGCCTCGCCGTGCTCGCCAAATTGCCACGGCTGGTGGGAGCTGTTCAACACATGGCCGATGAGTATGCCCACATCGGCGCGCGAGAGGCAAACACGGTCAAAAGCGGCCGCACCCATTTGCAAGACGCCGTGCCGACCACCTTGGGTCGAGAGTTTAACGCCTATGCCTGGACCCTGCGCCGCTGCGCCAAACGTATCGAAGAGACACGCGAACCGTTATATGAGATCGGCCTGGGGGGCACCGCCGTCGGCACCGGTCTGAACGCCGCACCTGGTTACCCGGAAAAGGTCGCGCAAGAACTGGCGAGACTCACCGACGAACTGATCCGTCCCGCGCAGGACTTGGTGGCGCAGATGCAATCCATGAGCGATCTGCAACACCTTTCGAATGCCATTCGGGAGACAGCACTGGAACTCACCCGTATCGTCAATGACATGCGCCTGCTCGCCTCCGGGCCGCGCACCGGCCTCGGCGAGATTGTGCTGCCCGCCGTGCAACCCGGCTCCAGCATCATGCCGGGCAAGATCAACCCGGTGATGTATGAGATGTTGAATCAAGTCTGTTATCAGGTGATCGGCCAGGACACGGCCATCGCCATGATGACCCAGGCCGGTCAACTGGAACTCAATGTGATGATGCCGGCACTCGGCTCGGCCTTGTTCGACGCCATGGGGTGGTTGACTAACGCCATCAACGCCACGACCGAATTTAATCTGAAGGGACTCAACGTAGATCGCGAGCGCTGCAATTATTTTCTGCACAACAGTGTCGGCCTTGCCACATTGCTGAACACACGCATCGGCTACGCCGCCGCCGCCAAGATCGCGCAGGAGTCCGAAAAAACCGGACGACCGGTGCGCGACATCGTCGCCGAACACGGCTTGATGAGCGGGGAGGAATTTGATGAACTCGTCCTCAAAGCCGCACGCGATGGGCAGATCGTCTGATCTCATTTCTTCCCTGTCACACAACTCGCCCCATAATGACTCATCCCTCTTTGGTACTGCGTAGTTAATGGTGCAGAAAATCCCTCTTACCGAGGTCCGGCTTCCTGTTAAGCTGCTGAAAAATATAAATTTCATTTGATTGGCACAGGCATTGCTATGACTCTTCCTAACGAATCAGTCAGGAGCAGGCCATGCACATTGCGTTAGTCACGGAAAACCCGGAATACGCGGAGCTGATAAAGCAAGCCGCGAGCAACCTTTCCCACCGGATCAGCGCGCAAGTAACGAGTATTCCCGCGTTACGCGCCGCGTTGAAACGTGTCGAGACGGATGTCGTTGTCGTCGCGGCCACTCAAATCAACTCGCGCAAATTGCGTCAAATTGCACGCATCCACCAGACGCATCCGTGCCCCATCGCCATGTTCGTTAATAAGAGCGATTCAAGCACCATTAATGCCGCACTGAAGTCCGGCATCAGCGCCTTCGTCGTGGATGGACTGAGGGCCGAGCGGGTCAAGGCCGTCCTGGATCTTGCCGTCATACGTTTTCATGAAACCCAAACCCTGCAAAAACAATTGCAAGAGGCCAATACGACGCCCACTGAGCGTAGCTTGATCCGTCAGGCCATCGAGATACTGATAAACAAGGCGCACGTCTCCGAAAATGCCGCCTATCAAGCCCTGTACAAGATGGCGCTGAACCGCAACAAGCGTGTAACGGATGTCGCCATGTTCATCGTCACAGGAGAACAATTTCTAGCTCACTCCCCTGTGGGAAATTCTTTTTTAGCGGTAAATCATGTCAGCCGGGATGAGTTTACAACGGCGGCCTAACACATCCACAAAGCGTCTGTCGGGTGAACGTCCATTCTCCGCCTCTCCTCGGAGAATGGACGGATGTTAGGCGGCAAGTGACTGCCATAAGGAAAATACCATCTCATGTTGCGTGTCATGATTGTTGACGAAAAACCGGAACGAGCGGCATTGTTGGAAGATGCCTTGCAGAATACCGGCTATGACGTTATTGCGCGCATGACCGTAAATGAAGATTTACAGGCACGCATAGTGGAGAGCCAGCCCGACGTGATCGTTATTGACGTGGACTCACCCGACCGTGACACCTTGGAGCACATGTGTTGCATCGGCCATACCTCGCAGCGGCCGGTAGTGATGTTTACGCACGATGACGATAAAGAAAAAATTCGCATCGCCATGCAGGCGGGCGTGAGCGCGTACATTGTGAATGGCCTCAGCAATGAGCGGATCAAACCTATCATAGAAGTGGCCATCGCTCGCTTTCAGGAGTACCAGTCGCTGCGCGCAGACCTCGCCAAGGCCAACAACGCGCTTGCGGAACGTAAAGTCATTGAGCGCGCCAAAGGTTTGATCATGCAGCAACGTCATTGTACAGAACAAGAGGCCTATCAGGCGTTGCGCAAACTGGCGATGGCGGGTAACCAACGCTTGGCTGAAGTCGCTGGAAACGTGCTCTCTGCTGCACAACTATTGATCTGACATAAACGGGGGTCGGCCCAATGGGGGGCTGGCCCAGGGGATGGCACTGTTGCCCTCCCGAAGCAAACAACAACTCAGGCCAATGGCGGCCTGAACAACGGACAACGGCGTCCATTCTGCGGGAACAATCCCGTGGATGGACGTTTTTTTTGGCCACAATTTACCGAGGAGTAGTTAAGCATGAAGAACTCTGATACCAACGCCTTGCCCGAAATCAGTATTGATCAACCCCGGCGCGAGTTTATCAAATCCGCCCTCGCCTTGAGCCTTTATGCCGCAATGCCCATCGGCTTGAGCAGCCGCGTGTATGCGGCGGGCTCGGACGCACCCGAGAAAACCGATCTCAAGATAGGATTTATCCCGCTTACCGACTGCGCCAGCGTGGTAATGGCCGGCGAATTGGGGCTTTACAAAAAATATGGCCTCAACGTGACGGTGACCAAGGAGGCGAGTTGGGCCGCCGTGCGCGACAAGCTGGCGTTGGGTGAGCTTGACGCCGCTCACGTGCTGTACGGCTTGATCTACGGCGTGCAGCTCGGCATCGGCGGACAGAAAAAGGATATGGCCATCCTCATGGGTCTCAATCACAACGGCCAGGCCATCACCTTGTCGAATGCACTTAAAGATAAAGGCGTGACCGACGGCGCCAGCCTGAAAAAATTGATTGATACTGAAAAGGGCGACTACACTTTCGCGCAAACCTTTCCCACCGGCACTCATGCCATGTGGCTCTACTACTGGCTGGCGGCGCACGGCATCCATCCCTTTAATGATGTAAAAAATATCGTGATCCCGCCGCCGCAGATGGTGGCGAATATGCGCATCGGAAACATGGATGGTTACTGCGTTGGCGAGCCCTGGAATGCGCGAGCCATCTCTGACCAGATTGGCTTCACCGCCACCACCACGCAAGCACTCTGGAAAGATCATCCGGAAAAGGTGTTGGGGACTACGCTGGAGTTCGTGCAGAAATATCCCAACACGGCGCGCGCCTTGATCATGGCTATTCTAGAAGCTTCGAAATACATAGACACGGTCAGCAATCGCCCTCAGGTCGCCAAGATCATCGCCAGCAAATCGTATGTCAATGCGCCCGATCCTGTCATCGAAGGACGCATGTTAGGCCACTATGAAAATGGTCTCGGTAAATCCTGGAAAGATCCCGACTACATGAAGTTTCACAACGATGGGCATGTGAACTTCCCGTATCTCTCGGACGGCATGTGGTTCATGACACAGCACAAGCGTTGGGGCCTGCTCAGCGAAGAGCCTGACTACCTCGCCGTCGCTCAAAAGGTCAACCAAATCGAGCTGTACAAGCAGGCGGCGGACCAACTGAAGGTCGGTGTTCCCGCTGACCCGATCCGCGCCAGTAAATTTTTCGACGGCGCGGTTTGGGACGGTAAGGATCCGAAACAGTATGCCGCCGGTTTTCAACTCAAGGCCTGATCGGGGAGTACAGCCATGAACGTAGTGCCCATAAAAAACCCGGGGTCGGTCCTGACCGACGCCCATAAAGTGACAGGCCCAGCCCCTGTGCGATTATCACAGACGCCGGTTACGGCTGAGCAACCGCGGTCATCCGGTCCATCACAGACCACCTTGCTGAGGGGCCGCATGGACACACTTATCAAGTCCTTGGCCCCTCCGTTGCTCGGCCTGCTGCTATTCATGCTGTTCTGGTCGCTATTGGCCGAGCACCGCCCGGAGCTGCCCGGCCCCCTGAAGACCTGGCATTCGGCGGCGGCAGTGTTCAGCGACCCTTTCTACGATAATGGCCCCAACGATAAGGGCATCGGCTGGAACATTCTGCACTCGCTGGAACGGGTCGGACTCGGTTTCGGTCTTGCGGCGCTGCTCGGCATCCCGCTCGGGTTCCTGATCGGACGCTTCAGTTTTCTGCACAAGATGACGGCGCCGCTGATCAGCCTGTTGCGTCCGGTGTCGCCGCTCGCCTGGCTGCCGATCGGCTTGCTGGTGTTCAAGGAGGCCCAGCCGGCGGCGGTCTGGGTGATCTTCATCTCCAGCATCTGGCCGATGGTTATCAACACCGCCGTCGGTGTGACCAAGGTACCCCAGGACTATCTCAACGTAGCGCGGGTGTTGAACCTCTCGGAATTAAAAATAGCCACCCGCATCCTGTTCCCGGCGGTACTACCCTACATGATGACCGGAATCAGGCTGTCTATCGGCATTGCGTGGCTGGTGATCGTCGCCGCCGAGATGTTGACCGGCGGGGTCGGTCTTGGTTTTTGGATTTGGGATGAATGGAATAACCTCAACGTCGAGCACATCATCATTGCTATATTTGTCGTCGGTATCATCGGTCTCTTACTCGAGCAAACGCTGCTCATGCTAGCCAGGCGTTTTGAATATTGACAGTTCACCAGGAGTAATCACCATGCACAATAAATTCATACAAATCGAACATGTGGAGCGGACATTTTCCACCCAGCATGGCCTGTACACGGCCATCACGGACATCAACCTGACCATACGGCGGGGTGAATTCGTTTCCATTATCGGTCACTCGGGTTGTGGAAAATCCACCCTGCTCAATCTTGTAGCGGGTCTGATCCCGCTCACCCGCGGTGTCTTGCTCTGTAACGGCCGCGAAATCACCGGGCCGGGTCCTGATCGCGGCGTGGTGTTCCAGAACCATTCGCTGCTGCCTTGGTTGAGTTGTTTCGGCAACGTGTATCTCGCTGTGGAACGGGTATTCGGCGCCGCCGAGCTCAGAGCACGTCTGCGTGAGCGCACGGAGCAGGCGCTTGAGCTGGTTGGTCTTAAGGACGCACAGCATAAATATCCCCATGAAATCTCGGGCGGCATGAAGCAGCGGGTGGGGATCGCGCGGGCGCTTTCGATGCAACCCACAGCACTGCTGCTGGATGAACCACTCGGGGCGCTCGACGCCTTGACGCGCTCGCTCTTGCAGGACGAACTGATGCGTATCGTCGCCGCGCAAGGCTGCACCGTGATGATGGTGACGCACGATGTGGATGAGGCGGTATTACTTTCCGACCGGGTGGTAATGATGACCAACGGACCCGCAGCGACCATCGGAGACATCCTTCCGGTTGATCTACCGAGACCGCGCGACCGCTTGGCGCTGGCCGAAGACCCTCACTATGCGCGGTTGCGCGGCGAAGTGCTCAAGTTTTTGCATCATCGCCACGCGCAGTACGCCGCATGATTATCCATTGACTATCCAGGAACCCATCTATGATTTTTTCGAGACTCACCATGATTAAACAAACGATCCTTACCCTGCTCATGATTGTTTCCGGGCTTGTTACCCTCCCACACGCCTACGCCGAAGGCGGTTTCGTGGAGGCCATAACCGGCGGCAAGCTTACGGGCCAACTTCGCCCGCGTTTTGAATGGGTGGATCAAGAAGGCAAGCCGGAGCAGGCCAACGCCTTCACCCTGCGCACGCAGCTTGGTTACGCCACCGGTGAATTCCGTGG
>DATMXC010000217.1:0-2285 GCA_035561915.1 Gammaproteobacteria bacterium | reverse complement strand
CTCAAGGAACTGTCCGAACACGGCGTGGAAATATTTTTTACCCAGGTCTTCCGCCACAGCTTCTTTCACGCCGACATGCACCCCGGCAACATCTTCGTCTCGCCCAAGGGGCAATACGTCGCGGTGGACTTCGGTATCATGGGCACGCTCAGCCCTGCGGATCAACGCTATCTCGCGGAAAACTTTCTGGCCTTTTTCAACCGGGACTATCGCCGCGTCGCGCAGTTGCACGTAGATGCAGGGTGGGTGCCTTCCACTACGCGAGTAGATGAGTTTGAATCCGCCATGCGTACCGTATGCGAACCGATTTTTGAACGCCCACTGAAAGATATCTCCTTCGGGCAGTTGTTATTGCGTCTGTTTCAAACGGCGCGCCGCTTTAATATGGAAGTGCAGCCGCAACTGGTGCTGCTGCAAAAAACCTTGCTCAACATCGAAGGGTTGGGCCGGCAACTGTATCCTGAGCTGGACCTGTGGGTTACCTCGAAGCCGATTTTGGAACGCTGGATGAGCGAACAGGTCGGAACACGCGCCTTATTGCGCGCTGTGCGCGAGAACGCCCCGAAGTGGGCGGAAAAGATGCCCGATATTCCTCTGCTGGTGCATGAAGTCCTGGAACAGGCGCGCGACGGCAAGCTGAAAATCGAGTGGAAATCGAAGGAGCTTAATGAGATCCGCCGCGAGATGCGGCAAGCCATGGTCCGGGGTTATACCGCCATGATAGGCGCGGCCTTCATTATCAGCGCCGCGGTGATCAAAGGCTTGGACGGCTACGCACCGATGATGATAGGTAATGCGCCCGTGCTCACCTGGCTGCTCGGTGGTATCGGCGCCTTGCTCCTCATCCGTTCCTGGCCAGGCGGGCGGGAATAAGAATCTCACTGGGTAACTCCACCTGCAACTCTTCCGGCCGGTTGAAAGCGACCCGCCTGATTTCATTACCCTCCACGTTGCGGTAAATCAATTCATCCGTTTCCAGATTGTATTCGGGGTGACGGGGATCATTCCACTGGTCAAGAAAGTACATGTAGAAGGGGGCAAAGAAGCCGCGGGTAGGGTAGTCCCGTTGCAGGGCGAATACGTATTCCGGCTGGTTCTTGACTTCATAGCCATCATGACAATACTGCACCCACACATACTCCCCCGTCACCACCAGTTTCCAGAACGGCGGGTCGTCATAGAGCTTGAGGGTGATCTTCTTGCCTGCGGCGCCCAGCTTCTTCAAGTAGGCGATACTGGTTTCGGTTTCGTGGCGGTATGTTTCCAGCAGCGATTCCGGGTCGCTTAGGGAGCTGACGCGCTTAACAGCGCCCTCGCCATTCGGATTCATCAGCATTACCCTGATTTCGTAGCTGTGTTCCAAGGGTTGCTGAAGCATGCAATTTTCCGAGCTGAACGTATCATAGCCGGTGATGGAAAAAATAGAGACATCCCGCGCACAAAGAAATTTTTTGCGCAACGCACGCTCGCCCCAACGGGAAAGCCAGCCGGTTTTCTCCCGCGCATACACCAGCGAGGCGATCTTGTTCATGCGCAAGCTGCGCCGGCCGTCCAAAGCAATTATGGAAATGTTAAACAGCATGACCAGGACGGCGGCAAAGCCGATCTCTGTGATGACCAGTAAATGGGAATCGTATTCCACTTTCGGCCACCAATAGTAAAGAATATATTTAGCCACCACCGGCAAGTAAAAAGCCATACCAATGGCCAGCAGCGTGATGACAATGTGCGCCACAATATGCCGGAAGCTGCTGGAGAGACTGCGAAAGTGAATGTTGTAATGCATCGTATACCTCCTTAGGCATGGGGGTGGACATGAGGTGACGGCGGGATGTGTACTGACAGGGATAACAGGAAACAGCCAGAGGAGTTGTCCGGCCGTCACGAAGCATTTAACTCTATAACGAAGGCGACATTATACCGCAGATTCAACTTTCAGAAGTGCAACTTTTAATTGATTTTAAAACGTGAGCTGTGTGCAACCTGGATGTAACGCAGCGGAATCCAGGAATAAAAAGCTTGATTGACCACCCCGCCCCCAGGGGGATACCGCTTTGCTTCATCCCGGCATGCTGCCGGGATGAAGCCATTTAGAATGAATGCTTAAGGCTTGCGGCGATTTACTCTTGGAAGGCTACGATTTTTTTGCCCCTACCACAACCAGTACGATTCCTCCTACCAGCGCCAATGCCCCTAATACAGGTGGGAGGGGTATCGTCTTCTCGGTTTTGGCAGTGGCCTCGATGGGGCCAATGTCAATGACCTTCTCTTGGGTTGTGTAGGTA
>DATMXC010000216.1:0-3457 GCA_035561915.1 Gammaproteobacteria bacterium | reverse complement strand
TCATCTCTCCCAAGTGAGCGTAAGCGGAGAGGCACATAGGCTGGAGCACTCTCTGGAGGTGCAACTGCCTTTTTTGCAACATATTTTAGGTGATTTCAGTCTGGTGCCTTTCGTGGTGGGCGACGCCAGCGCAGCCGAGGTCGCTGAAGTCATCGAGACCCTATGGGGCGGCAGCGAAACCCTGATTCTTATCAGCTCCGACCTGTCGCATTACTTACCCTACTCCCTCGCGCAACAAGTGGATCAAGAAACTGCCGCGCAAATACTCGCGCTCAGCTCAGATCCGCTCCAGCATGAGCAGGCCTGTGGCGCGACGCCTATTAATGGCTTATTAGAGGTGGCGCGTGAACGTGGGCTACGCCCCGCGCTGCTCGATTTGCGCAATTCCGGTGATACTGCCGGAGAGCGCGACCGGGTGGTGGGCTATAGCGCCTTTGCCTTTTATGAAGATAGCCATGCACAGTGAACAAGGAGAAACGCTGCTCAAACTCGCACGCGACAGCCTGCACGAGGCGCTGGGTGAACCCGCCGTTGGCGCTCCTGCTCAGGACTGGTTGATGGAACACGGCGCATGCTTTGTCACCCTGACCCAACAAGACAGATTACGCGGCTGCATCGGCACGCTGGAGGCGCATCGCCCGCTCGTCGAGGATGTACGCGCCAATGCCAGGGCGGCGGCGCTGCTCGACTCGCGCTTTGCGCCGCTTGCAACACACGAATTGCCCTACACGCGCATTGAAATTTCTGTGCTCTCCGGAATGGTGCCGCTACAGTTTGAGGATGAGGACGATTTATTCATACAACTGCGGCCTCACGTGGATGGTGTGGTACTGCGCTACGGCACATTGCGCGGCACGTTTCTCCCCCAAGTGTGGCAGCATTTGCCTGAGCCTGAACATTTTTTAAGCGAGCTTAAACAGAAGGCAGGACTTCCGGCACGTTTCTGGAGCGATGATATTAAGGTGTACCGGTACACCGTGCAGAAATGGCGCGAGCAGGATTCATTAAACGAGAATGCTGTACTCAGGAGTCACCAAGTAAGGTTACAATCCTTATGATGTGACTCCTGAGTAAATACCCTGTTTTACCTACCCCCACCCTGTCCCGCCCCCTACATAGGGGGCGGGGACATAGCGGGAAGTGTAGTCTTACTTACTGACTTATGAGTAACAATGTATACATAGCCATGAATGACATCAATTATCCCGGCCGCTACTGGCACAAATTAGACGATGGCCGCATTCAATGCGATCTCTGTCCGCGCGACTGCAAGCTGCACGAGGGTCAGCGCGGCGCATGCTTCGTGCGCCAGCGCGTCGGCGATCAGATGGTGCTCACCACTTATGGACGTTCTTCAGGATTTTGCGTAGACCCCATCGAGAAAAAGCCGCTCAATCATTTTTACCCCGGTAGCAGCGTGTTGTCGTTCGGCACTGCGGGATGCAACCTCGCCTGCAAATTTTGCCAGAACTGGGACATCTCCAAGTCGCGTGATTTTGACCGCTTGGCGGATGAGGCGAGCCCGGATGAGATCGCGCGCGCCGCTGAGCAGTATGGCTGCAAAAGCGTGGCGTTCACCTACAATGATCCGGTGATCTTCGCCGAATATGCGATGGACGTCGCAGACGCCTGCCATACGCGCGGCATCCAAACCGTGGCAGTCACGGCGGGCTACATGCACGATGAGGCGCGGCGCGATTTTTATGCCAAGGTGGACGCCGCCAATGTAGACCTGAAGGCATTCACCGAAGAGTTTTACTACAAACTCACCGGCTCGCACCTTGCGCCAGTGCTGGAGACACTGAAGTATTTAAAACATGAAACCAAGGTGTGGTTTGAGATCACCACGCTGCTCATTCCTGGCCATAATGACTCCGATACCGAGCTCACCAGGATGTGCGAGTGGATCATGGAAAACCTGGGCCCCGAGGTGCCGCTGCACTTTTCCGCATTTCACCCCGATTATAAAATGTTGGATATACCACCCACGCCTGCCGCGACCTTAAAGCGTGCGCGCCGCATCGCCATGAATACCGGGCTGCATTATGTCTACACCGGAAATGTGCACGACCAGGAAGGCGACACGACGTTTTGCGCGCACTGTCACGCACCGCTCATCGTGCGCGACTGGTATGAGATTTTGGAATACCGCCTGACGCCGGATGGGCGCTGCCCGGACTGCGCCACCCCGCTACCCGGCAGGTTTGCCGGCGCGGCCGGTGATTTCGGCCGCCACCGTATACCCGTCGCTATCCATCACGCCGAACAAGGCTCCGGCCTATAAAGGCGTTTCGTGGCCGGCGTAAAGTTCGTGGATCTGTGATGCAAAATGCTTTTCTATTTCCAGTCGCTTCAGTTTCATCGTCGGGGTGATGAGGCCGTTTTCGATTGTCCATGCATCCAACGTTAGATACATTGCCCGTATCTGGGCATAGCCGGGAAAGCCACGCGTTAATTCATGCATTTTACTGAGTACCGCATTGAGTGCTTGCGGGCTTCTCAGCGCCAAGGGGTCGTCAGGATTTAGCGTAAGCGTCTTTGCCAGATTTTTCCACCCCTCCCGGTTCAACACAACCAATGCAGCGAGGAAGGACTTGGCCTCCCCCACCACCATCACTTGATAGAACAAGGGGTCTTGAGTAATGCCAAGTTCTATGTCAGCAGGGGCTACCTTTTCTCCGGTAGACATCACCAGGATATCCTTGAGGCGGCCACGTATAAAGATATGGTCGTCTACGATCTGCACCTGATCTCCGGTATGCAGCCAGCCTTCGTCGTCAATGACCTGCCGAGTATCCTCGGGCCTATTCCAATAGCCCAGCATCACCGACGACGCCCGCACCAACAACTCATCCTCTTTGCCGATGTTCACCTCGATACCCGGCAAAGGCTCGCCGACCGAGTCCGGGATATTGTTGTCCGGCCGGTTGACGCTCACGACCGGCGCGGCCTCAGTCAGCCCATAGCCTTGAATCAACGGCAGCCCTAGTCCGAGGAAGCAATGAGAGATCTTTTCCGGCAACGGCGCACCACCGCTCACGGCCAGCCGTAAACGTCCGCCCAGGCGTGCCAGGATTCTATCCGCCACCAGACGTTTTAATATTGCCCATAGAAAACGCTGGAGAAAATTAACGTCTTTACCTATGCCCTGCGCCGCCTCAAAGCGCCGCCAACCCAGGGTCTCCGTCCACTTGAACAACGCGCGGGCCAGTACGCCTTTCTCCTTCAGCCGGCGTTGCACCTCGGCATAGAACCGTTCAAATATTCTTGGCACCGAAATCAACACGGTGGGACGCTGGGTGACAAGATCCTCCGGCAGGTCTTTCGCAGATCTCGCAAAGGCCACGCGGCTCCCCACCATCATAGGAACATAATAACCCGCCGTCCGTTCAAAAGTATGCGACAGCGGCAAAAAGGAAAGATAGCGATCCTTGCGGTCGCCGGGTATCGCCTTGAG
>DATMXC010000215.1:0-5951 GCA_035561915.1 Gammaproteobacteria bacterium | reverse complement strand
GCGCCCTGGAGCGGTTTTTGCCCCGCGTATTCCTCGCGCAACGCCATGAGGCCCGGCATTTCGGTCTCGGCGATAGCAATTTCCTTGCGGCCCCAGTCTGCAAGATTGATATCGGCGACCTTGTAGTCGGGATGGAGGTTTTGTATCGGCTGACTGCTCATAAGTATTATTCCTTTGATTCACATAAAACCGCGGAGGACGCAGAGGAGAACAATATTACATTTTACATGCTGGGTTGCCCTCTGGTGGATTACGCTTTGCTAACCCACCTTAACTCAGCGTTCTCTGCGGTGAATCCTAAGCGGCCTTTAAGCCCGCTGCGTCGCGCAGCGCCGCGGCCTTGTCGGTGCGCTCCCAACTGAAACTTTCCTCATTACGTCCGAAGTGCCCGTATGCCGCAGTTGCGCGGTAAATCGGACGCAACAGGTCGAGCATTTTAATCAGGCCGCGCGGGCGTAGATCAAAGTGCGCGCGCACCAGCTTGATAAGTTGGGCTTCATCGAGCTTGCCGGTGCCGAAGGTTTCGATGTTGATGGAGGTCGGTTCGGCGACGCCGATCGCGTAGGAGATCTGGATCTCGCAGCGGTCGGCGAGCCCCGCGGCGACGATATTTTTGGCCACATAACGCCCGGCATAGGCCGCCGAGCGGTCCACCTTGGTGGGGTCCTTGCCGGAAAACGCGCCGCCGCCGTGGCGCGCCATGCCGCCGTAACTGTCCACGATGATCTTGCGGCCGGTCAGGCCGCAGTCACCCATCGGGCCGCCGATGACAAAGCGGCCGGTGGGATTGATAAAATACTTGGTGTCCTTGGTGATCCACTCGGTGGGCAACACGTGCAGGATGATCTCGTCCATCACGGCCTCTTGCAGCGCCTTGTGGGAGATGTCCGGGTTGTGCTGCGTGGACAGCACGACCGCATCTATGCCTACCGGTTTGTGATCCACATAGCGGAAGGTAATCTGGCTCTTGGCGTCGGGCCGCAGCCACGGCAGGGTGCCGTTCTTGCGCACCTCGGCCTGGCGCTTCACCAGCCGGTGCGCGTAGGTGATGGGCGCCGGCATCAGCACATCGGTCTCGTTGCTGGCGTAACCGAACATCAGGCCCTGGTCGCCCGCGCCCTGCTCATGTTCTTTCGTCTCATCCACGCCCATGGCGATGTCGGCCGACTGTTTGTCTATCGAGGTCAGTATGGCGCAGGATTCCCAATCAAAACCCATCTCCGAGCTGTTATAGCCGATCTCTTTGATGGTCTGGCGAGCGACCGCCTGCATGTCCACCCAGGCCGAGGTGGTGATCTCGCCGGCGATCATCACCATTCCCGTGGTCACCAGCGTTTCACAAGCGACCCGCGCGCGGGTGTCCTGCGCCAGTATGGCGTCTAGGACGGCGTCGGAGATCTGGTCGGCGACCTTGTCGGGGTGTCCCTCCGAGACTGACTCGGAGGTGAAGGTGTGTGTATGGGCCATGTCGTTCCTCGTTTGCTAATCTTACGGCATTATATCGGTGTCAAAACCACATAGTTTACCCTAAACGGATTTTTTTTCAGTATGATTCGGTCTGAACATTCATGTTAAACCGCCAAGACACCAAGAACGCCAAGGTTTTTTCTTATAATCCAAGCCTTTTTTCTTGGTGACCTTGGCGCCTTGGCGGTTGGCGATATATTTTTCAGAGTTTCCTCAGGAGATATGCCATGGTGAGTCTGGAAACCCCGGTTTGTGATTTTGGCCGTCCCGCGGTGGATTTTGCCTTGCCCGGCGTGGACGGTAAGAGTTGGACTCTCGCGGAATGCAAGGGCGAGAAGGGTCTGCTGGTGATGTTTATCTGCAACCATTGCCCTTATGTGAAGGCGGTGCGCGAGCGCATCGTGCGCGATGCCAAGGAATTGCTGAGCTACGGTGTCAAAAGTGTGGCGATCATGTCCAACGATCCCAGGGAGTATCCTGAAGATTCTTTCGAGAACATGCGGAAGGTCGCCAAGGAGTGTGGCTTCCCGTTTCCGTATCTTTGGGATGAGACCCAAGAAGTCGCCAGAGCCTACGGTGCGATCTGCACACCGGACTTCTTCGGCTATAACGGCAAACTCGAGTTGCAGTACCGTGGTCGTCTGGACGCCAGCCGCAAGGAGACTGCCCCGCCTGACGCCCGCCGTGACTTGTTCGAGGCGATGAAACAGATCGCCGAGACCGACCGGGGCCCGCGCGAACAAATCCCCAGCATGGGCTGCTCGATCAAGTGGTCGGATGCGGCATAACGCTCGTTCGTCGTGAATCGGGGCTGGTTTCTCCGGCCGGGCTATTGCCGAAACGCCGCGGGTAAGCGAAAATACCGAACTTGGTCGCTTTGATGCGGCCACTAAGGGCGCTTTGAGTCCCCGCTGTAGAGAACCTCTCTTCCCCCGTTAGTGGGCAGCATAGGTTGCTGGGGGTGTTCTGCTGCGTGAAATCCGCGCCGGAAGTAGAGTGCGGGATGTGCCACGCGGGAAGTGGTAGTGACCCACGAATTATTATTTATTAGGGCAGTGAGATGAAAAAACCTATCGTACTGGGTATTGTTGGCGATTCCGCCGCCGGTAAAACCACTATTACCAAAGGTATCGCGCAGGTGTTGGGGGAGGATCGTGTCACCACGATCTGCACCGATGACTACCACAGATATAACCGCGTGGACCGGGCGCGGCTGGGTATTACGGCGCTGCACCCCGACTGCAACTATCTGGACATCATCGAGCAGCATCTCAAGCTGCTCAAGGACGGCCAGCCTATCCTCAAGCCGCACTACAATCACTCGACCGGCGACTTCGATCCCCCGAACTATGTGGAGGCCAAGGAATTCATCATCGTCGAGGGTCTGCTGGGCTACTACACCAAGGCCATGCGGGATTGCTACGACGTGAGACTTTATCTCGCCCCCCCTGAGGAGTTGCGTTTTCAGTGGAAGATGAAGCGCGACACCAGCAAGCGCGGCCACACCGCCGAGGCGGTGCGCAAGGAAATGCAGATGCGCGAGCCCGACTCCGAGGCCTTTATCCGTCCTCAGCGCAAATGGGCCGACATGGTCATCTGTTTTTATCCGCCTCCGGAACATAAGGAAGAAACTGGAGGTCATCTGAATGTCTCCATCGTGCTGCGCCCCACACTGCCCACGCACCCGGATCTCTCCCAGGTGCTGGAGGAGGGCGGCAACGGCCTCAAGCTGGTGCTGGACCGGGACATGGATCTGCCGGTGGACCGCCTGGAGATCTCCGGCGCGATCACCGACGCCAAGGCCAAGCAACTGGAAGATTTGCTGTGGAGCTACATCCCCGGCGAGCACCATCATCTGCGCAACGACGACATCGGCACCATCACCGGCACTACCGGCGAGACGCTGAAGTCGCACCCGCTGGCGCTGTCTCAACTGCTCATCGCTTACCATCTGCTGACCGCAGCCTCCGGCGTCGTGAAGTAAGCGGCGCTGTGCAGGGAAATGGTGCGGTATCAACCGCCGGAGTTCCGGAAAGAATTTTATTTTGATGTTTAGGAGAACCACATGCCGTCCCGTAGAGAGTTAGCCAACGCCATCCGTGTGCTGAGCATGGACGCGGTGGAGAAGGCCAAGTCCGGCCACCCCGGTATGCCCATGGGCATGGCCGATATCGCCGAAGTATTGTGGAACGATTTCTTAAGGCACAACCCGGCCAATCCCAAGTGGCCGGATCGCGACCGTTTTATTTTGTCCAACGGCCACGGCTCGATGCTGCATTATTCGCTGCTGCATCTCACCGGCTACGATCTGCCCATGGACGAGATCAAACGTTTCCGGCAATTGCACTCTAAGACACCCGGCCATCCTGAATACGGCTACGCGCCGGGCATCGAGACCACCACCGGGCCGCTCGGCCAGGGCATCACCAACGCGGTCGGCATGGCGCTGGCCGAAAAGGTACTGGCCGGCCAGTTCAACCAGGACGGCCATCACATCATAGACCACTACACCTATGTATTCCTCGGCGATGGCTGCTTGATGGAAGGCATCTCGCACGAGGCCTGTTCGCTTGCGGGCACCTGGGGCTTGGGCAAGCTGATTGCCTTTTACGACGACAATGGCATCTCGATAGACGGTCACGTCGAGGGTTGGTTCACCGACGACACGCCCAAGCGCTTCGAGGCCTACGGCTGGCACGTCGTGCCCGGCGTGGATGGCCACAATCCCGATGCGGTGAAAAAAGCCATCATGGAAGCCCGCTCGGTGAACGACAAACCGTCGCTGATCTGCTGCAAGACCGTGATAGGCTTCGGCGCGCCCAATCTGTGCGGCAGCCACGACTGCCACGGCGCGGCGCTCGGTGAGAAAGAAGTCGCCGCCACGCGCGAAAATCTCGGCTGGAAGCACGAGCCGTTTGTGATGCCCGACGAGTATTATCAGGGTTTCGATGCGCGCGCCAAGGGCGCGAAGGCGGAGACCGAGTGGGATCAGCGCTTCGCCGCTTACAAGAAGGCCTTCCCCGAATTGGCCGCGGAACTGGATCGCCGCCTGAAGGGCGAACTTCCCGCCGACTGGGCCGCGAAGGCGCAGGAGTTCATCAACGCCGTGAACGCCAAGGGTGAGAGTATCCCCAGCCGCAAGGCCTCGCAGAATACCCTGAACGGCTTCGGCCCGCTGTTGCCCGAAATGGTCGGCGGATCGGCAGATCTGGCCGGTTCTAACCTGACCATCTGGAAAGGCTCCAAGGGCATCAGCAACACGGTGTCCGACGGCAACTATATTTATTACGGCGTGCGCGAATTCGGCATGTCCGCTATCATGAATGGCATTGCGCTGCACGGCGGCTTCATCCCTTACGGCGCCACGTTCCTGATGTTCTCCGAGTATGCGCGCAACGCCCTGCGCATGGCGGCGATCATGAAGCAGCGCGTGCTGTTCGTGTACACCCACGACTCCATCGGTTTGGGAGAAGACGGTCCCACTCATCAGCCTGTCGAACAGCTCGCCACGCTGCGCGTGATTCCGAACATGCGCCTGTGGCGTCCGTGTGATGCGGTGGAGTCCGCTGTGGCGTGGAAGGCCGCGATTGAATACACCGGCGGCCCCAGTGCTTTGGTGTTCTCGCGCCAGAACCTCAATCACCAGCCGCGCAACGACGAGCAGATCGCCAATATCGAACGCGGCGGTTACGTAGTGTACGAGCCGAAAGAGCCGCCCCTCATGGGTATCATCATCGCCACTGGCTCCGAGGTCGGACTCGCGGTGGATGCGGCCAAGCAACTTTATGATCGCAGCATCAAAGTCCGCGTGGTATCCATGCCTTGCACGCAACTGTTCGACGCGCAGGACGAGGCCTACCGCGAGTCGGTGTTGCCCAGGCGCATCAGTGCGCGCGTTGCGGTGGAGGCTGGTGTGACGGATTGCTGGTTCAAATACGTGGGTTTCGACGGCAAAATCATCGGCATCAACACTTTTGGCGAATCCGCTCCGGCGCCAGAGTTGTTCAAGCACTTCGGCTTCACTATCGAGAACGTGGTGAGCACGATCGAGGATCTGCTGTAGAGCAAAAAAATTATCACGCAAAGTCGCCAAGCTCGCAAAGCATGAAATAAATATGGGCTGTCTGGTTTAATTTTGCGATCCTTGCGGCTTTGCGTGAGATAGTTTATTTATTTTTTTGGAGATGAAACATGGCAATCAAAGTAGCAATCAACGGCTACGGCCGTATCGGCCGCAATGTGTTGCGAGCGGTGTACGAAGGTAATCGCAACAAGGAGATTCAAATCGTCGCGGTGAACGACCTCGGCAACGCCGAGACCAACGCGCACCTCACGCAGTACGACACGGTGCACGGCAAATTTCCCGGCACGGTGAGCGTGGAAGGCGACTACATGATCGTCAACGGCGACAAGATCCGGGTGTGCGCCGAGCGCGATCCGTCCAAGCTGCCCTGGGGCGAGCTGGGCGTGGACGTGGTGCACGA
>DATMXC010000214.1:0-6449 GCA_035561915.1 Gammaproteobacteria bacterium | reverse complement strand
ACCACTGTCAGCTCCTCGATATGGATCGAGGTGAACCGGTCGTCAGAAACCACGCGCTCGGAGATGAGGATCGAGTCCTCGAAGTTGTAGCCGTTCCAGGGCATGAACGCGACCAGCATGTTCTGGCCGAGCGCGAGCTCGCCCAGATCGGTGCTGGCGCCGTCGGCGATCACGTCGCCCTTGGCCAGCTTGTCGCCGCGCTTGACGATCGGCCGCTGGTGGATGTTGGTGTCCTGGTTGCTGCGCTGGTACTTGATCAGGTTGTAGATGTCGACGCCCACCTCGCCGGCCACCGTCTCGTCGTCGTTGACGCGGATCACGATGCGGTTGGTGTCGACGTAGTCGACCACGCCACCGCGCCGCGCCGCGACGACGGTGCCGCTGTCCTTGGCGGCGACGCGCTCGACCCCGGTGCCCACCAGCGCCTTCTCGGGGCGCAGCACGGGCACGGCCTGGCGTTGCATGTTGGCACCCATCAACGCGCGGTTGGCGTCGTCGTGCTCCAGGAAGGGGATGAGCGAGGCCGCTACCGAAACAATCTGCTTGGGCGACACATCCATATAATTCACCTTGTCGGGCGTGGACAGGGTGAATTCATTGTCGTGCCGGCTGGAAACCAGCTCGTCTATCAGGCGACCTTTTTCGTCCAGCGTGGCGTTGGCCTGGGCGATGACATATTGACCTTCCTCGATGGCGGAAAGGTATTCGATCTTGTTGGTGACCTTGCCGTCCCCCACCTTGCGGTACGGGGTTTCCAGGAAACCGTATTCGTTGGTCCGCGCATACACGGCGAGCGAGTTGATCAGGCCGATGTTCGGACCTTCCGGCGTCTCAATCGGACACACCCGTCCGTAGTGCGTGGGGTGCACGTCGCGCACCTCGAAGCCCGCGCGCTCGCGGGTCAAACCGCCCGGCCCCAGGGCCGAAACGCGCCGCTTGTGAGTGACCTCGGAGAGCGGGTTGTTTTGATCCATGAATTGCGACAACTGGCTGGAGCCGAAGAACTCCTTGATCGCCGCGGCAACCGGCTTGGCATTGATCAGTTCATGCGGCATCAAGCCCTCGGACTCGGCCAGGCTCAGGCGCTCTTTCACGGCGCGCTCGACACGCACCAGGCCGATGCGGAATTGGTTCTCCACCATCTCGCCCACACAGCGGATGCGGCGATTGCCGAGGTGATCAATATCATCCACGGTGCCGCTACCGTTCTTGATGTCTATCAATACCTTCAGCACGGAGATGATGTCCTGCTTCGACAGCACACCGGAGCCGGTGGTCTCTTTAACCCCCACGCGGCGGTTGAACTTCATGCGACCGACCGGCGACAGGTCATAGCGGTCGCTGCTGAAAAACAGATTATTGAACAGCACCTGCGCGGCTTCTTTGCTGGGCGGCTCGCCGGGCCGCATCATGCGGTAGATCTCGATCTGTGCCTCGGCGGCGGTGCGGGTGCTGTCTACGCGCAGGGTATCGGAAATATAACTGCCGCGATCCAGGTCATTGGTGAACAGCGTCTTGATCTCCTGCATGCCCGCCTTGCGGAGCTTGTTCAGCAGATCGAGCGAGACCACATCATTGGCGTTGGCTATGATTTCGCCGGTCTCCTTGTCTATCAAGTTGTTCGCCAGCACCTTGCCGATCAAGTATTCCTGCGGCACCTCGATCGTCTTGAGACCGATCTTCTCCAAGTCGCGGATATGACGCGCGGTGATGCGCCGGCCGGACTCCACCAGGACCTTGCCCTTGTTGTCCTTGATATCGAACGTGGACATCTCGCCGCGCAAACGGCTCGGCACCAGATCGAGCTTGATAACCTCTTTGACCAGTCTGAAGGTGTTGGTCTCGAAGAAGATCTCCAGCACCTGTTCAGCCGTGTAATCGAGCGCACGCAGCAACACCGACGCCGGCAACTTACGGCGCCGGTCTATGCGCACGAACACCAGATCCTTGGGATCGAACTCGAAGTCCAGCCACGAGCCGCGGTAGGGGATGATGCGCGCCGAAAACAGCAGCTTGCCGGAAGAGTGGGTTTTGCCCTTGTCGTGATCGAAGAACACGCCGGGCGAGCGGTGCAACTGCGACACGATGACGCGCTCGGTGCCGTTGATGACAAAGGTGCCGTTTTCGGTCATCAGGGGCAGCTCGCCCATGTAGACCTCTTGCTCACGGATGTCCTTCACGACGGGCTTATCGCTGGGCGCCTCCTTGTCGTAGATGACCAGCCGCACCTTCACCCGCAGCGGCGCGGCGTAGGTCATGCCGCGCATCTGGCACTCCTTCACATCGAATACCGGCGTGCCCAGGCGATAGCTGACGTATTCCAACGCGGCGTTGCCGGAGTAACTGGTGATCGGAAACACCGACCTGAAGGCCGCATGCAATCCGTGCTCCTGACGTTTCTCGGGAGTCACCTCCTCCTGCAAAAAACTGCGATACGAATCCAGCTGGATGGCCAGCAGATACGGCACTTCCAAAATGCTGGGACGCTTACCGAAATTCTTGCGTATGCGCTTTTTTTCAGTGAAAGAGTAGGTCATGATTGCTCCTCAAAATAGGGGCCAGGAACCGGCAACGCCAAAAGGCCGGTGGCTTGCGCCACCAGCCGTACTGGTACATTAAGAAATGGACAACGGGCCAACAGGGCTACTTGATCTCGACTGCAGCGCCTGCTTCTTCCAGTTGCTTTTTGATATCTTCGGCGTCTTTCTTGGGGATACCCTCTTTAACCACCGAGGGCGCGCCTTCCACCAGATCTTTCGCCTCCTTCAGGCCCAGACCCGTGATGGTGCGGATCACCTTAATGACGCCGACCTTGTTCTCGCCGAACTTGGTCATGGTGACGGTGAATTCGGTCTGCTCTTCCGCCGCAGGGCCCGCAGCCGCAGGGCCCGCAGCCACTGCGACCGCTGCGGATAGGCCGAATTTCTCCTCCATCGCCGAGATCAGGTCTACGATATCAACGACGGTCATGTTACCGACGGTTTCTAAAATCTGCTCTTTGGTTACAGCCATGTCAGTGCTCCTGAATAAAGTAAATTAAAAGTTGCGTAAAATGTGAGGGTGCGGATTATGCGGCGGCAGCGGCCTTTTGATCCCGCACTGCGGCCAGCGTACGAACCAGTTTGCCGACCGGCGCCTTCATCACCGCCATCAACATGCTGAGCGCTACATTGCGGCTCGGCATCTTGGCCAGCCTCTGCAGTTCGGCTGGGGTCAGCAGTTTGCCGTTAAAGGCGCCCGCCTTGATAATGAGACGGTTGAACTCCTTGGCGAAATCGCTCATCACCCTGGGTGCGCTGGTGGCGTCTTCGGTGGAGAACGCCAGCATCAGCGGACCCGTCAGCGTATCCTGCAGGCACTCGTACTCCGTCTTCTCGACGGCGCGCCGCGCCAAGGTATTGCGCACTACGCGCAGGTATACCCCGGCTTTGCGCGCCTCCGCACGCAGGCGAGTCAGCTCACCCGCCGTCAGGCCACGGTATTCAGCGGCGACCGCGGACTTGGCGCTTCCCGCCACTTCCGCCACCTCTGTCACGATGGCCTTTTTACCTTCTAAATTGAGACTCATACTTTTACTCCTCTCCTGGGGGTCAACACGAGGCCGGTCATCCAGACCCGCCTCTCCTTACGGCGACCGCAACCAGGGAGTGCCTGATTTGGTGACACCGTCTGCGCAGGAAATTAAGTGTTCGGACATCAATAACCTCACACACCTGCGGTCTTCGACTAACCCCTAGCCTTCGGCCATCCCCTTCAAAAAAGAGGTTGAGCTTCGCGAGGGGAAATTTCTATACTGCTAAACTCGACTGATCTATCACTATCCCCGGCCCCATGGTGCTGGAGAGGGTGATTTTTTTAAGATAGATGCCCTTGGCGGTGCTCGGCCTTGACTTATTGAGATCGGCGAGCAGCGCCTGCAGATTCTCGCGTATGGCGGGCGCCTCGAAAGACGCCTTGCCGATCGTGCACTGTACGATCCCCGCCTTATCCGCGCGGTAACGCACCTGGCCGGCCTTGGCGTTCTTGACGGCTCCCGCCACATCGGCCGTCACCGTGCCCACCTTGGGATTGGGCATCAGGCCGCGCGGGCCCAACACCTGGCCGAGCTGGCCCACCACGCGCATCGCGTCGGGGGTGGCGATCACCACGTCGAAATCCATAGTGCCGGCCTTGATGGTCGCCGCGAGGTCATCGAAACCCACGATGTCGGCGCCCGCCGCCTTGGCGGCCTCGGCATTGGCGCCCTGGGCAAACACAGCCACTCGCACCGACTTGCCTATCCCGTTGGGCAGCACCGTGGAGCCGCGCACAACCTGGTCGGACTTCTTGGGGTCTATGCCCAAATTAATGCTCACGTCCACGGACTCGGCGAATTTGGCCGTGGCGCATTCCTTCAAGAGGCGCAGCGCCTCGTCTACGGGGTACTGCTTACCGGGCTTAAGCTTGTCGGTGTAGGCCTTGATACGCTTCGCTAATTTTGGCATGGCCTTAGATCTCCGTCTCGATGCCGATGCTGCGCGCGCTGCCCGCGATGGTGCGCACGGCGGCATCCAGATCCGCAGCGGTAAGGTCGGGTGTCTTGGTCTTGGCGATTTCTTCCAGTTGTGCGCGACTCACCTTGCCCACCTTCACGCTGTTGGGCGTCTTGCTACCGCTCGCAATCCCCGCCGCCTTCTTGAGCAGAACCGAAGCGGGCGGTGTCTTGGTGATGAATGTGAAGCTGCGATCACTGTACACGGTGATCACCACTGGGATCGGCAGACCGGGCTCCAGCCCTTGGGTCTGCGCATTGAAGGCCTTGCAGAACTCCATGATATTGACGCCGCGCTGACCGAGCGCAGGCCCGACCGGCGGACTGGGGTTGGCCTGACCGGCTTTGACCTGCAACTTAACGTAGGCCTCTATTTTCTTTGCCATTTCAAACTCCTGATTGTGGGTAGTAACGCCTGGTTAGGGCTCCCCTGTTAAAAAACTGTAGGGCCGAATTCATTCGGCCTGGCGCGAATGAATTCGCACCTACATCAGGCTTTCTCCACCTGACTAAACTCCAACTCCACCGGTGTGGAGCGGCCGAAGATCAGCACCGCAACGCGCAACCGGCTCTTTTCGTAGTTGACCTCTTCCACCACGCCGTTGAAGTCGTTGAACGGCCCGTCAACCACGCGCACCACCTCGCCCGGCTCGAACAACACCTTGGGACGCGGCTTGTCGGCGCCCTCGTGTACCCGCTGCAAGATTGTCTGCGCTTCCTTTTCCGTGATCGGCGCCGGCTTGTCGCTGGTGCCGCCGATGAAACCCATCACCTTGGGGACATCTTTCACCAGATGCCAGGTGTCGTCATTCATCTCCATCTGCACCAGCACATAGCCGGGGAAGAATTTTCGTTCGCTCTTGCGCTTTTGTCCCTCGCGCATCTCCACCACTTCTTCGGTGGGCACCAGAATCTCGCCGAACTTGTCCTGCATACTGCTGCGCGCGACATGCTCCTTCAGCGAGTTCTTTACCTGGCTTTCAAAGCCGGAATAAGCATGCACTACATACCATCGCAATGCCATGCGTTCAGCCTCCTTGACGGGTCAGCCACTGCACCGACCCCAGCAATACCATATCGAGAAGCCAAAGCACGATGGCCACCACTATCACTACGACAAACACCACCAGGGTGGTTTGGGTTGTCTCCTTGCGGGTAGGCCACACCACGCGGCGTATCTCATTACGGGATTCAATAGCAAACCCCCAGCCCGCGCGCCCTATCTCGGTCTGCAGCGTTATCGCCACCGCTACGCCTGTCGCCGCCAGCAGTCCCAGAACACGCACCAGCTTGGACTGATCCGCAAACCAATAAAAAGCGACGATTGCACCCAGCAGGAACGCAATCGCCACCACCAACTTAATCTTGTCCGCCATGTTCTGCGTGACCGAATGAATTCGGCCCTACTCCTTGTTTGCTCTCGATGCCGCCAGTATGGCAGGCCAGGAGGGAATCGAACCCCCAACCTGCGGTTTTGGAGACCGCCGCTCTGCCAATTGAGCTACTGGCCTGTGGATAAGCTTTGGGAAAAGCTCACTATTATTGCTACCTACTTACTTCAAGATCTTCGCGACGACGCCGGCGCCCACCGTACGACCACCCTCACGGATAGCGAACCGCAGACCCTCTTCCATCGCAATCGGATTGATCAGCTCCACCGTCATCTTGATGTTGTCACCCGGCATCACCATCTCGGTGTTCCCCGGCAACTCGATCGTCCCCGTCACGTCCGTCGTGCGGAAGTAAAACTGCGGCCGATAGCCCTTGAAGAACGGCGTGTGCCGGCCGCCTTCTTCCTTGCTCAATACGTACACTTCGCCTCTGAACTTCTTGTGCGGCGTAATCGACCCCGGCTTGGCGATCACCTGTCCCCGCTCCACTTCGTCCTTTTCCACGCCGCGCAGCAGCAGTCCGACGT
>DATMXC010000213.1:0-5824 GCA_035561915.1 Gammaproteobacteria bacterium | reverse complement strand
ACTTCCACGCTGCACGGGATACCCGCCAACGACTCCAGCCAGTAGCGCGCAATCATCCCGGCGTGGTAACTGGTGCCGCAGGCGATGATATGTACCCCTTGTATCTCGTCGAATATCTTGGCGGCGCCGGGTCCGAAAGACTCTTCCAGGACTCGCCCTTCGAAGATGCGGCCTTCCAGGGTGTCGGCCACCGCGCGCGACTGTTCAAAGATCTCCTTGAGCATGTAATGCCGGTATTCACCACGTTCAACCGCGTCCGCCGTTAAGTTGCTGATATGGACCTTACGATCCACCTGTTGGCCGGCAGAGTTGATGACACGCACAGTGTCTTTGGTGATGTCGGCGATGTCGCCGTCTTCGAGGATGATAAAGCGCCGGGTCACGGGCAACAGCGCCGCCACGTCCGAGGCGATGAAGTTCTCGCCCTCGCCGAGGCCGATCACCAGAGGGCTGCCACGCCGGGCCGCGACGAGGCGGTTGGGGTCCGTAACGCTGATGACACCGAGCGCGTAAGCGCCCAGCAATTCCGCGGTGGTTGCTCGCACGGCATCGAATACATTATCACCCGATTGCAGATGATGATGTATTTGATGCACCACCACCTCGGTGTCGGTCTGCGAGGTGAATTCGTACCCCGCCTTGATCTGTTGGGCGCGCAGTTCTTCGTGATTCTCGATGATGCCGTTGTGTACCACGGCCACAGTGCCGCGGCAGATGTGCGGGTGGGCATTGGCCTCGCTGGGCGCGCCGTGCGTGGCCCAGCGCGTGTGTGCGATGCCGGTATGACCCAGCAGCGACTTGGTGGCCAACTGCTGCTCAAGCTCGGCGACCTTCCCCACCGCGCGCGCGCGCGCGAGCTTGCCCTTTGCATCCAGCACCACCGCGCCGGCCGAGTCGTAGCCCCGATACTCCAGCCGTTTGAGGCCCTCAACCAGGGAACCTAATACGTCACGTTGGGCGACTGCACCGACTATTCCACACATATATAAACCTCAGCTTCAAGTATCAAGTTGCAAGGACAATACGGTTTCGCTCTTTGTTCTTGCTATTTCTTACTCTTTTTCACTGGCCGCTTCCAGTTTTCTCGTGTCTCTTGTTGGGCGCGGCTGAGTGTGAGCTTGTCCGGCGGTACATCACGGGTAATGGTGGAACCCGCGCCGATGGTCGCGCCTGCGCCGATCTGCACCGGCGCCACCAGTTGCGTATCGGAGCCGATGAAGGCGCCGTCGCCGATGACGGTCTGGTGTTTGTTGGCGCCGTCATAATTACAGGTGATAGTCCCCGCGCCTATGTTCACGTCGCGCCCCACGGTGCTGTCGCCCACGTAGCTCAGGTGATTGATCTTGGAATTCGCACCGACCGTGGATTTTTTGATCTCGACAAAGTTGCCGATGTGCGTCCCCTCGGCGAGTTTGGTTTCAGGACGGATGCGCGCGAATGGACCGATGCGGCAACCGGCGGCGATGACGGCGTCCTCGATGACGCAGTTCGGCAATATGTGCACGTCGTCGCCGATCTCGGCGTTGCGTATCCAGTTGTTGGGGCCGATGTGCACACGGTCTCCGAGCGTGACCTTGCCCTCCAGGATAACATTGGTGTCTATTGCCACATCAGTGCCGGTGCTCAACTCCCCGCGCAGATCGAAGCGCGCCGGATCGCGCAGCGTCACGCCCTCCAGCATGAGCCGTCCGGCCTGAGCGCGCTGATAATAGCGCTCCAGTTCGGCGAGCTGCGCCTTGGTGTTGACGCCCATGATCTCAGTAGCTGTATCGGCCAGCACAGTGGCGATCTTGCCCCCTTCCCGCACCGCCAGTGCGATGACGTCAGTAAGGTAATACTCGTTCTGGCTGTTGTTATTGGAAATTTTTGACAGCCAGCCCCTCAGCCTCTCCGCAGGCATGGCCATCATGCCGGTGTTGATCTCGCCGATCTCGCGTTCCGCCGGTGTCGCATCCTTGTGCTCGACGATGCGTAGCACCTGGCCTTGGCTGTCGCGCACTATGCGGCCGTAGCCTTGCGGATCGGTAAGTTGGGCGGTGAGCAAACCAAAACCCTCACGGCCGGCTTGGGTAAGCAATTTTTGCAGCGTTGCCGCGCTAATCAACGGCACATCGCCATAGAGTACCAATACGGTGTCGGCAGCGGGGACGTGCGGTAACGCCTGAGCCACGGCATGGCCGGTACCCAACTGCGGGGCCTGTTCCACCCACTGTACCGGAAGCCGGCCCAGTTGCTGAGGCACGGCGTCGCCGCCATGACCGTAAACGACCAGGATCTTGCCGGCGTCCAGCCGCATGGCAGTGGCGACAACATGCTCAAGCAAGGATTTTCCGGCCAGCAGGTGCAGCACCTTGGGCCGCGGGGAACGCATGCGCGTACCTTGTCCGGCGGCGAGGATGATAACGCTAAGGCTCATGGCCCTAAGGATAAACTACGGAATAAGTCGCGTCGAGGAGAGCCTTGACGCAAGGAGGGGATCAGCGTCCTGATTTTTTGCGCAGGCGCTTGATGGTTTCTAGCTGCGCCACCGCCTCGGCCAGTTCGGCCTGGGCCTTGGCGTAGTCCAGTTCGCCGCTCTTGTCGCGCATGGCATCCTCGGCACGCTGCTTGGCCTCCAGGGCCTTGGCCTCGTCCAGGTCGTGCGCGCGCAAGGCAGTGTCAGACAGCACGGTTACGACATGCGGCTGGATCTCCAATATGCCGCCGGAGACGTAGAATACCTGCTCTTCACCGCCGGGTAGCTCGACGCGCACTTCGCCCGGACGTAGCGTGGTGAGCAGGGGGGCATGGCGCGGCAGGATACCGAGCTCGCCCATCACGCCGGGGGCGAATACTCGCTCCGCCGTGCCGGAAAAAATCTCCGCCTCGGCGCTTACGATGTCTACGTGCAAGGTCATGGCCATAGTTTAGTTCCGAGCTTCGAGCTGCTTAAAGCGTTTTCGCCTTCTCAACCGCTTCGTCTATGCCGCCGACCATGTAGAACGCCTGCTCCGGCAGGTGATCGTATTCGCCGTTGACGATGCCCTTGAAGCCGCGGATGGTTTCCTTGAGCGTGACGTATTTTCCGGGGCTGCCGGTGAACACCTCGGCCACGTGGAACGGCTGCGACAAAAAGCGCTGAATCTTGCGCGCGCGTGACACCGCCAGTTTATCCTCCGGCGACAGTTCGTCCATGCCCAGAATCGCGATGATGTCGCGCAATTCCTTGTAGCGTTGCAAGGTAGCCTGCACCGAGCGCGCCGTGTTGTAGTGCTCTTCGCCCACCACCAGCGGATCGAGCTGGCGCGAGGTCGAATCCAGCGGGTCCACCGCAGGATAAATACCCAGCGAAGCAATGTCGCGTGACAGCACCACGGTGCTGTCCAGATGCAAGAAGGTGGTTGCAGGCGACGGGTCGGTCAAATCGTCGGCCGGCACGTACACGGCCTGGATCGAAGTGATCGAGCCAACCTTGGTGGAGGTGATGCGCTCCTGCAAGCGGCCCATTTCCTCCGCCAGCGTCGGCTGGTAGCCCACGGCGGAAGGCATACGGCCCAGCAGCGCCGACACTTCGGTGCCGGCCAGGGTGTAGCGGTAGATGTTGTCCACAAAGAACAGGATGTCGCGGCCTTCGTCGCGGAAGGCCTCGGCCATGGTAAGGCCGGACAGCGCCACGCGCAGACGGTTGCCGGGCGGCTCATTCATCTGACCGAACACCATCGCCACCTTGGATTCGGGCAGGTTGTCCAGTTTGATGACGCCCGCCTCCGACATTTCGTGATAGAAGTCGTTACCTTCGCGAGTACGCTCGCCCACGCCGGCGAACACCGACAGACCGGCGTGCTCCTTGGCGATGTTGTTGATCAACTCCAGCATGTTCACGGTCTTGCCCACGCCCGCGCCGCCGAACAGGCCAACCTTGCCGCCCTTGGCGAACGGACACACCAGGTCAATGACCTTGATGCCGGTTTCCAGCAAGTCTACGGAAGGTGATAGCTCATCGAACTTCGGCGCTTTCGCGTGGATGGGGCGGCGCTCGTCGGATTTGATCGGGCCGACGTCGTCTATCGGACGGCCGAGCACATCCATGATGCGGCCCAGCGTGCCGTGACCGACCGGCACCGAAATCGGTGCCCCGGTATTTTTCACTTTCATGCCGCGGCGCAGGCCGTCGCTCGAACCCATCGCAATGGTGCGCACCACGCCGTCACCCAACTGCTGCTGCACCTCGAAGGTAAGACCCGGCTCGGCGCTGCTGTTGGCCTGCTCATCGAGCAACAAGGCGTCATACACCCTGGGCATCCCCTCGCGCGGGAACTGCACGTCCACCACCGCGCCGATGCACTGAACTATTGTTCCTGGATTCATGTTCACATTCCTCTACAAAAAATTAAAATGCGTTAATTCAAATTCGTTTGTTACCCGCCGCGCGTGCGGGCCTGGATTACACGGCCGCCGCGCCGCCCACGATTTCCGACAGTTCCTTGGTAATCGCCGCCTGGCGGGTCTTGTTGTAAACCAGTTTCAATTCGTCTATCACATCGCCAGCGTTGTCCGATGCGGACTTCATCGCCACCATGCGCGCGCTTTGCTCGGAGGCCAGGTTTTCCGCCACCGCTTGGTACACCAGCGCCTCGATGTAGCGCACCATGACGGCGTCAACCACAGCTTTCGCTTCCGGCTCATACAGATAATCCCACACGCCCTCGGCGCCGCCACTCAGCTTTTCGCCCGACAGCGGCAGCAGTTGCTCCATCACCGGCTCCTGCTTCATGGTGTTGATGAAGCGGGTGTAAAAAATATACAGCGCATCAATTTCGCCACTGGAATAATTATCCAGCATCACCTTCACCGCGCCGATCAGTTTTTCCAGATGCGGCGTGTCGCCGAGGCCGGTGACTTGCGAAGTGATGCGCGCGCCCAGGCGGTTCATAAAACCCAGCCCCTTGTTGCCGATGGGGCAGACCCGCGTGCCGGTCTTGGCACCTTCCCATTCCTTCAGCTTGCCTAGTGCCAAACGCAGCACATTGGTGTTAAGGCCGCCGCACAAACCCTTATCGGAGGTGACCACAATCACGCCTACGTTCTTGACCTCAGTACGCTTGACCAGGAACGGATGACGGTATTCCACGCTGGCGCGGCTCATGTGCGCGGCGACGTTACGTATCTTTTCGCCGTAGGGGCGCGATGCGCGCATGCGCTCCTGCGCCTTGCGCATCTTGGATGCCGCCACCATTTCCATCGCCTTGGTGATCTTGCGCGTGTTTTGCACGCTCTTGATCTTGGCGCGTATCTCTTTGCTGCTGGCCATGTCTAGTACACCGCAGTCTTCTTGAACTCTTCGATGGCGAGCGCCAGGGCTTTCTCCGCGTCGGCGTCGAGGTCTTTGGTGGTGGTGATCTTGTCTATGATTGCGGCGTGTTTGCTCTTCATGTAGGCATGCAGCGCGGATTCGAAGGCCAGCGCCTTCTTCACTTCCACGTCGTCGAAGTAGCCCTTGTTCACCGCGAACAGGGTGATCGCCATTTGCGCCACACTCATCGGCGCGTACTGCGGCTGCTTCATCAGTTCGGTCACCATGCGCCCGCGCTCCAACTGCTTGCGCGTGGCCTCGTCCAGGTCCGAGGCGAACTGCGCGAAGGCGGCCAGTTCGCGGTACTGCGCCAGCGCCAGACGCACACCGCCGCCCAGCTTCTTGATGACCTTGGTTTGCGCCGCGCCGCCTACGCGCGACACCGAGATACCGGCGTTGATCGCGGGCCGGATGCCGGCGTTGAACAGATCGGTTTCGAGGAAGATCTGGCCATCGGTGATCGAGATCACGTTGGTCGGCACGAATGCGGAC
>DATMXC010000212.1:0-2487 GCA_035561915.1 Gammaproteobacteria bacterium | reverse complement strand
TCAAAACGACCTATCAGTATACAGCCACATCGCGGGCTACTCAAATCTCAAGCTGGGTTTAGGGAGCTGCGTCTGGGATGGACTCAGAACTTATCCATAAATAATTTACCGCAGAGGACGCAGAGGAATATCCTCAAGCAGAAGTTGTTCCTCCTCCGCGCCCTCCGTGGTGAAGCCTTTTTATCGCAAGGGACGCAGGGATTATTTATGGATATGCTCTTATCCGGGGGTTTCTTAGGACAGATACGAGGGGTTGAAGACGCGGTCATATTCGGCGATAGCGTAACGGTCTGTCATACCTGCAATGTAGTCGGTGATGATACGTGCGCGTCCTGTCATCCCCAGGTTCTGTTCTGCTGTTCTTAATCGGTTCGCGGGTTCCGGCGGCAACAAACCCGGTTCTTCCATGAAGGCCTCAAACAGGGCGCGCAAGATACGCCCGGCCTTGGCCGTCATTCGTATCACCCGGTAGTGGCGGTAAAGATTTTCGCGCAGAAACCGTTTGAGTTCCAACCCCTGCTCACGCATCTCGGCGCCGAAACCGATCAAGGGGGAGCTCTGCGCACGCACTGACTCGATGTCGGCCGGGGCTGCCCCGGCAATGCGATCGCGGCTGGCCTCTAAAAGATCGGTGATCTGACGGTTTATCATGCGCCGTATTACCTCATGCACGGTACGCCGTTCGGGCAGGGCAGGATAGCTGCGGGTAACCAGGTTGTATTGCTCTCGGAATAATTCGATCTCGTTGAGTTGTTCAATAGTAATCAGCCCTGCGCGCAATCCGTCGTCCACGTCGTGGTTGTTGTAGGCGATCTCATCGGCCAGATTGGCGAGCTGCGCCTCCAGGCTGGGCTGGGTTTTGTTGAGAAAGCGCGCCCCCAGATCGCCGAGCTCCCGCGCCTTGCCCGGCGAGCAATGTTTGAGGATGCCCTCGCGCGTTTCGAAGGTGAGATTCAGGCCCTGGAATTCGGCGTAACGTTCTTCCAATTCATCAACCACGCGCAGCGATTGCAGATTATGCTCAAAACCGCCGTACTCACGCATACAGGCATTAAGCACATCCTGACCGGCGTGGCCAAACGGCGTGTGGCCGAGGTCGTGGGCGAGCGAGACCGCCTCCGCGAGATCTTCGTTGAGGGCCAGGGCGCGTGCGATGGAACGCGCGATCTGCGCGACCTCGATGGAGTGCGTGAGCCGGGTGCGGAACATGTCGCCCTCGTGGTTTACGAACACCTGGGTCTTGTATTCCAGGCGCCGGAACGCGGCGCTGTGCACGATGCGGTCACGGTCGCGCTGATATTCACTGCGATAGGCGGGGGCGGTTTCCTGAGTGCGGCGCCCCCGGGTTTGGTCGGGATGGGCGGCGTAGGGCGCGAGTTGTAGCATGGGGTGGCTAGATCTCTGAGGAGTATTTCAAATGTAAAACGTCCCTAACAATAAAGCCGCCCATGCGGCATAGGATATGCCGCCAAATCGCGCGCCTGTGTGGCAAGCGATTTGTGAGATCTGGCCGAATTAACTTCGGCCAGATCGTGGCTGAAAAGGCCAGGGATGGCCTTTTCAGCCTTCTATAAGCCGCGTAGGGCGCGAGTTGCAGCATTAGCGGGTCGCCGCGACAGCGGGTTCGCGGCATTCGTCGAGTGTGGCGAGCAGGGCGCTTCGGTCAAAATCAGGCGTGACTATCGCGCGCCCGATCCCCTTGAGCAGCACCAGACGTACTTTGCCATCCATTACCTTCTTGTCCACCGCCATCAGTTCCAGAAAACGCTCAGTGCTGATCCCTCCTGGAACGCGGACCGGCAGCCCGGCGCGTTCGAGCAAACGCTCAACCCGTTCAAGATCGGCGCGGTTTAGCCAGCCCAACCGGCACGAGAGATCCGCAGCCATATACATCCCCGCCGCTACCGCCTCGCCGTGCAGCCATTCACCGTAGCCGAGGGCGGTCTCAATCGCGTGGCCGAAGGTGTGGCCCAGATTGAGCAGGGCGCGTTCACCGCTTTCTCTTTCATCGGCCGCCACCACCTCCGCCTTGTTGTGGCAGGAACGTTCGATGGCGTAAGTCAGCGCGTCGGGTCTGCGCGCCCGCAGGGCTTCGATGTTAAGCTCCAGCCAGTTGAAAAATTCAAGGTCGCGGATCAGGCCATATTTGATGATCTCTGCAATCCCCGCGCCCAGCTCACGCTCAGGTAGCGTATGGAGCGTGTCGGTATCGGCGATGACGCAACGCGGCTGATGAAACGCGCCGATCATATTCTTGCCGAGCGGATGATTGACGCCGGTCTTACCGCCCACCGAGGAGTCCACCTGGGCGAGCAGGGTGGTGGGGATCTGGATGAAATTCACACCGCGCTGATAACTGGCCGCGGCGAAACCGGTGATATCGCCGACCACACCGCCGCCCAGCGCGATCAGCGTGGTGTTGCGGCTGTGACGTTGAGTGAGCAATGCATCAAAAACAGCATTAAGCGTCGCGAGGGTTTTGTACTC
>DATMXC010000211.1:0-2961 GCA_035561915.1 Gammaproteobacteria bacterium | reverse complement strand
CACTTTACCTCATTTTCGCGAAGTTACGAATAGCCTGAAAGCATAAGCCTGATGCGGCATGTTGAGTCTCCCCGACAAATTAACTGTCGGGGGAAAACGGACATTTCCTGGGGGTGAGTAATGAATTTCACAAACCCAGCGACGTTGACATGTGAATGGCTGCTTCTGGCCGTATCCAGCCGTTCTGAAGGGCTGTCAGGGCATTAAAAGACTCAAAAATAGCGGTAGGTTGGGCTGAATGCAGTGAAGCCCAACATCCGCGATGCCCCTGTCCCGCCGTCGTTGGGCTTCGCAGGCTCAGTCCAACCTTGGTATCTTTTTTCTTGTGGTGGTTAGCTACCATCACACGAGACAGAGGCAGCTCGTGCCCACCCTTAAGGCTATGACCTTGCCGCGTAGATCAAGCCCTACGAGCCAGATGGCGTCTATCGAGAAAGGGTGATAGAGCCAGGGAGACCTCAAGCCTTGCATTGCCATAGGCTAATGCAAGACTTGGCCGCCAAGTTTCTTCTTACCCTACGCAAGCTCTTCCCGGATTATTCGTCGCAAGACCGACTCGGTGATCGGTTCTTCCCTACTGCCTGCCAAGTAAGCTTTGAGCGCATCATTCATCATGGTTTGATAGCCGGTACCCGCCTTCTCAGCGCGGGCGCGGAACTCATCGAGCACCGCGTCATCAATATAAATGGTGATGCGCGTCTTGCCCTTTGCGGGGATAAACGCGCGACGTTTCCCCTTGGAAAAATCGTATTCATCTCTCATAATCCTTTTACATCTTTACGTATTCCGCGGCGTCAAGCGGGATGGGTGGTATATAATGATCTTAATGAAGGTTAATGATGTCATAAGGATGCTTGAGGCACAGGGTTGGCAGATCGTGAAAACTCGAGGTAGCCACCGTCAATTCAAGCATCTCACTAAGCCGGGCAAGGTTACTGTTTCGGGCAAGTTGAGTGTTGATGTGCCGCCTGGCACTCTTAATAGCATGCTCAAGCAAGCCGGTTTAAAGTGATGGAGGTGAGTCTATGCGTTATATGGTTATTTTAGAGCAAGGCCCTACCAGCTACGGCGCATATGTACCCGATTTACCGGGTTGCGTCGCAGCAGGTGAAACAAAAGATGAAGCCATCAAACTCATCCAAGAGGCTATCGAATTCCATTTGGAGGGGTTGCAAGAAGAGGGCTTACCCGTTCCTGAGCCTTCCTCTACGGTTGAGTTTGTCGAGGTTCGGGCTGCTTAACAGGATGCTCACCCTATGTAGGGCGCCCTACGCTAGTTAATCCAAGCTACGGAGCTATCACGTTTTAATGATGGTGATGCCCATCGCCTGCATGGGCGTGGCCGTGTTCGAGTTCTTCGCTGGTCGCCGGGCGGACCTCGGTTACTTCGACATCGAAATGCAGGGTCTTGCCGGCCAGCGGGTGGTTGGCGTCCAGAATCACGCCGGTGTCGGTGAGTTTGACCACGGTGAGCGTCACAGGGCCATGCTCGCCGTCGGCCTGTACTTTCACGCCGGGCGTAAGTTTCATGTCATTGGGGAAGTGCTTGAGCGGCGCCTCGAAGATCGCAGCGGGGTTTATCTCGCCGTAGGCCTCGGTGGGGGGCACCGTAATCTTGGACTTGAAACCCACCGCGACGCCCTCCAGAGCCTTTTCCAGACCGGGGATCATGTTACCGTGGCCATGTAAGTAAACCAGCGGCCCCCCACCTTTGCTGGTATCGAGCACCTCCCCACTTTCATCGGTGAGGGTATAGTGCATGCTGACGGCCATGCCGTTGGCAATTTTCATGGTGATGTCCTTAAAGTGTAAATTCAGGATGGGGCCTAGTTGCGGCCCACTATAGCACGATTTCCGTACCCAAAAACGTGGTTTTGCCTTACTTTGCGAAGAGCGAACTGTGCAATTCACGCCGGCGAAGGTGTTCGACTTTGAGCCGGCAACCCCCTAGAATTAGCAGCTTGAACACGTTTAGCTGAATAACGATAAGGGGGAGCAATATGGAAACCTTGAAATCCGGTAGTGATGTATTGTTTATCCTGATCGGCGCGGTGATGGTGCTCGCCATGCACGCGGGGTTTGCCTTTTTAGAGGTGGGCACGGTGCGCAAAAAGAATCAGGTCAATGCGCTCGTTAAAATCCTATCTGACTTTGCAGCATCCACCATTGCCTATTTCTTTATCGGCTACGGCGTTGCCTATGGGGTGTATTTTTTTCAGGGCGCGGAACATCTGGCCGCTAAGAACGGCTACGAGCTGGTCAAGTTTTTCTTTTTGCTGACCTTCGCTGCGGCGATCCCGGCCATTGTTTCCGGCGGCATCGCAGAGCGCGCCAGATTCAACCCGCAGCTTGCTGCCTCATTTCTGTTGGTGGGCCTGGTCTACCCGTTTTATGAGGGCATTGCGTGGAATAATCATTACGGTGCGCAGGACTGGCTGTTGGCGCAGTTCGGCGCCAAGTTTCATGATTTCGCCGGTTCCGTGGTCGTGCATGCGATGGGCGGCTGGATCGCGCTTGCGGCGGTGTTGTTGTTGGGCGCGCGGCGTGGACGTTACTCCAGCGATGGCGGGATAACGGCGCATCCGCCGTCCAATATCCCGTTTCTGGCCGCAGGCGCGTGGGTCCTGTCGGTGGGCTGGTTTGGATTTAATGTGATGTCGGCGCAAACCATGGAGGCGGTGAGCGGCCTAGTCGCGCTCAACTCGCTGATGGCGATGGCGGGCGGCATCCTGGCGGCGTTGTTCTTGGGCCGTAACGATCCCGGCTTCGTGCACAATGGGCCGCTCGCGGGCCTGGTGGCGGTGTGCGCCGGTTCGGATGTGATGCACCCGATCGGGGCCTTGATCACCGGCGTCGTGGCGAGCGCCTTGTTTGTCTGGACGTTTACGCTGACGCAGAACAAATGGAAGATTGACGACGTGCTTGGCGTGTGGCCGCTGCATGGCCTGTGCGGGGTATGGG
>DATMXC010000210.1:0-8117 GCA_035561915.1 Gammaproteobacteria bacterium | reverse complement strand
CGGCGATTTTACGCATGGCGTCGTTGCCGTCGGATTTGGCAAGTATCCAGCGCATGGACACCACGCCGTAGATTATCGCGGCGAGGGCACAGGCAAGACTGATGGTGAGAGCTGCTGACATTGCTTTTTCTCCCTTATTTAGGTTGTGAAACGATGGATAGACAAGTTACTTCTTCACTTCAAAACTTGTTTTGAGCTTTTTCGGCACCGCCGTGTTCTTGAGCCGGACGTATTGCGGTAGGCCGTTTTTATACGGCGGGTAGTCTTCGCCTGAGATAAGCGGCTCCAGGTAGACGCGGCACTTGGCCGTAATGCCGAAGCCGT
The DNA here is from genome assembly GCA_035561915.1 of Gammaproteobacteria bacterium. Taxonomy (GTDB): domain Bacteria; phylum Pseudomonadota; class Gammaproteobacteria; order SURF-13; family SURF-13; genus JACPZD01. The sequence continues at coordinate 7,793 of DATMXC010000210.1, read as the reverse complement.
CCGGCGTGATGAAGTCCTGGGGCATCATTTTTTCCACGTTGGCGACCTTGGCAAGCTGGGCCATGCCAACTTTCCACTTATAAGGCTTGCTGGAGACGCGCTCCACCGTGGGCATCACCGCATTGTGACCCTTGAGGGCAAATTCTACCGCTGCCTTGCCCATGGCGTAGGCTTGCGCCACATCAGTCTTGGAGGCGATGTGGCGCGCGGCGCGTTGTAAATAGTCCGCTACCGCCCAGTGGTACTTGAGCCCCAGGCCCTCTTTAATCATACCCGCCACCACCGGTGCGGCGCCACCGAGCTGGGCATGGCCGAAGGCGTCGCGCAGGCCCTGATCGGCGAGGAATTTGCCGTCCGCGCCGTGCACGCCCTCCGACACCACCACCGAGCAGTAGCCGAATTTCTTCACCAGGGTATCCACCTTGGCGAGGAACTTGGATTTATCGAAGCTCACTTCCGGGAACAAGATGACGATGGGGATTTCGCAGTCCGGGCTGGAGGCCAGCCCACCCGCCGCCGCGATCCAACCGGCGTGACGGCCCATCACCTCGATGATGAACACCTTGGTCGAGGTCTTGGACATGCTGGCCACGTCGAAGCTTGCCTCGCGCGTGGAGACGGCGATGTATTTCGCCACCGAGCCGAAGCCGGGACAGGTGTCGGTGATGGGGAGATCGTTGTCCACGGTCTTGGGTACGTGGATGGCCTGTAACGGGTAACCCAGCTTTTCTGAAAGCTGCGACACTTTGAGGCAGGTGTCGGCGGAGTCGCCGCCGCCGTTATAAAAGAAATAGCCGATGTTGTGCGCCTTGAATACTTCGATGAGGCGCTCATACTCGGCGCGGCTTTGCTCCAGCCCTTTGAGCTTGAAGCGGCACGAGCCGAACGCGCCGGAGGGGGTGTAGCGCAGCGCGGCGATGGCCTTGGCGGATTCCTTGCTGGTGTCTATCAAATCTTCGGTGAGCGCGCCGATAATACCGTTGCGCCCGGCATAGACCTTGCCGATCTTGTCCTTGTGCTTACGCGCGGCCTCGATGACTCCACAGGCACTGGCGTTGATGACAGCGGTGACGCAGACGGATTGAGCGTAAAAGGCATTCTTCTTTGGCATAGAGGTTCTCAACGTAAGGTCAACAATAAAGGTATTTGGATATTCGCGCTCGGGCTAGCAGGCATACAGTGGATAATCACTTTGCATTGCAGACGCTCCGTGTGAGGCGAGCTGTTCTTTGATCTTTTAACTCCTTACTCTGGACGAACACGGTTAAATACCCGGCTTATAAATTTGCCCAAGGATACTCCAGATCAAAAATTTTTTCACGGAGTTCGTTGACTTCTATATGAATCTAAGAGTAGCTTAGCGCGTGCCGTGGATGAAGGCTATGAAAAATTACTCATAATTACCCGTAGGAGAAGGTGAACTGAGATCAAAAATGACCACTGCAAGAAAGGGGAAGGCCTTATGAGAATAATTCTGTTAGGGGCACCCGGATCGGGTAAGGGTACACAGGCCAAGTTGCTGGCCGAAAAATATAAGATTCCGCAAATCTCCACCGGGGATTTGCTGCGTGCCGCCGTCGCCGCCGGCACGCCGCTGGGACGGCTGGCAAAGGTCACCATGGATGCCGGCCAATTGGTCTCCGACGAAATCGTGTTGGGGATGATACAAGATCGCCTGGCCGCGCCCGATGCCCGCAAGGGCTTTATCCTCGATGGTTTCCCGCGCAATATCCAGCAGGCCGAGGCGCTGGACAGCCTGCTGGAAAGGCTGGGCCAGCCACTGCATATGGCGCTGCTCATCGAGGTTGACGTTGACATCCTGATGCAGCGCCTCACCGGCCGGCGCACCTGCGAATCCTGCGGCCAGACCTACAACATCTATACCTCTCCCTCCAGACTGGACGACAAATGCGACAAGTGCGGCGGCAACCTGCGTCATCGGGCCGACGATAACGAAGAAACCATAGGCAGTCGGCTGCGGGTGTATGAGGCGCAGACCACTCCGTTGCTTTCCTATTACCGCAAGCAGGGCAAGCTGCGCACCGTTCAAGGTGTTGGCGAAATTGCCGATATTAACCGGGCGGCTTCTAAATTGGTGGATGAAGTGGACAAGCAGCCCGCGACTGCGGCGGCTCCGGCTCCTGCAGTGGCTCCGGCGAAGTCTGCCGTGCATGCCCCGCCTAAGCCCGCCGCTGCTAAAGCCGGCGCCCAACCGCTGGCCGCAAAGCAGCCCGCCGCCAAGAAGGCTGTGGCCAAGAAGCCCGGCGGAAAAGTCTTACCACGGAAGAAAGCAGCAACCAAGCAGGCAGCTCCAAGGAAGGCAATAAAAAAGGCAGCATCCAAGAAGGGGGCCAAAAAGATGGCCATAAAGAAGAAGGCAGCATCCAAGAAGCTGGTAGTAAAAAAGACGAAGACAACTACTAAGAAGGAGACCGTAAAAATGGCAATTAAGAAAGCAGCAACAAAGAAGAAGGCAGCCCCTAAAAAGGCCGTAGCTAAGAAGAAGGCAGCCCCCAAGAAGGTTGTCAAGAAGGCAGCACCGAAGAAGAAGGTAGCAGCCAAGAAAAAGGCAGCCCCCAAGAAGGCCAAGAAGTAATTCGGGGATACTGCTGAACATGCCGCCATAAGAAGCGGTAATAATGACGAGGTCATTAGAAAGATGATGTAAAATTAAGCGGCTTAGGCCGCTTTTTTTTTGCTAGGCTGGCCTCCCCGGCTTACATTTCTCACTCTTGACGGTAGCAGACTATGAAGTTTATTGATGAGGCCTTAATCCGGGTAGAGGGAGGAAGTGGCGGGGCCGGCTGCGTGAGCTTTCGTCGCGAGAAGTTCATTCCCTACGGCGGCCCCAACGGCGGTGACGGCGGTGACGGCGGCAGCGTGCATCTGATCGCCGCTCCCGAGCTGAATACTCTGGTGGACTTCCGTTATCAGCGGCAGTTCCGTGCCGTGAACGGCCAGAAAGGCATGGGCAGCGATTGCACCGGAAGGAGCGCTGAGGATGTCTGGATCAAAGTTCCGGTCGGCACCCTGGTCATGGATGCCGACACCGGCGAGCTGATGGGCGATTTGAACCATCCCGGCCAAACCCTGCTGGTCGCGCGCGGCGGCTTTCATGGGTTGGGCAACGCGCGCTTCAAGAGCAGTACCAACCGGTCGCCGCGCCAATTCACCCCCGGCACGCCGGGCGAGACGCGCAACCTGCGCCTGGAGTTAAAGCTACTGGCCGATGCGGGCCTGCTCGGCATGCCCAACGCCGGCAAATCCACCTTCATCCGCGCGGTGTCTGCGGCGCGGCCCAAGGTCGCCGATTATCCCTTTACGACCCTCCATCCACACCTGGGGGTGGTGAGTGTGGAGAATCATCGCAGTTTTGTGATCGCCGATATCCCCGGCATCATAGAGGGCGCAGCGGAGGGGGCGGGTCTGGGCGTGCAATTCCTGAAGCATCTGGCGCGCACCCGGTTGTTACTGCATCTCGTAGATGCCGCGCCCGATGACGACAGTGATCCGGTGGAGGCGGTGCGCAAGGTGGCCGCCGAGCTTAAAAAGTTCAGCCCCGACCTTGCGGCGCGCGAGCGCTGGCTGGTGCTGAACAAGATGGATAGGGTGCCCGAGAGCGAACGCGCGGCGCGCATGCGCGACATCATCAAGCGGCTCAAGTGGCGTGCCCCGGCCTACGCGGTGTCCGCCATCAATGGCGAGGGATGCCGTAAACTGACTTTCGATATTATGGAGTATCTGGAAAAGCAGATACAAGATACAAGGGAAAAGGGGGAAGAGGAGAGAGAAAAGAGGGAAGAGTAAAGCGTGCGCATCCGTGTTCACTTGTATCTTGTATCTTTTCTCTTGTATCTTGCCGTCATGACAAAGAGACAGCAACTTGGAAAATCACGCCGCTGGGTCATCAAGATCGGCAGCGCACTGCTGACCGCCGACGGGCGGGGCCTCGACACTGCCGCCATAAGCGGTTGGGTGGAGCAGATGGTGCGGCTGCGCGAGCGCGGGACAGAGCTGGTGTTAGTCTCCTCCGGCGCGGTGGCCGAGGGCATGAAACGCCTCGGCTGGACGAAACGCCCCGTCGCTCTGCATGACCTTCAGGCCGCCGCGGCGGTCGGACAGATGGGCCTGGTGCAGGCGTACGAGTCACACTTTAAGACCCACGCTATCCACACCGCGCAAATCCTGCTGACGCACGAGGATCTTTCCAACCGTAACCGCTATCTCAATGCGCGCAGCACGCTACATACCCTGATTAAGCTCGGCGTCATCCCTGTTATCAACGAAAACGACACGGTCGCCACCGACGAAATCCGTCTGGGCGACAACGACAACCTGGCGGCCCTGGTCGCCAACCTGGTCGAGGCCGAATTGCTGGTCATCCTCACCGACCAGGCGGGCATGTACGAGAGCGATCCGCGCCAAAATCCGAGCGCCAAATTGATTCAAGAAGCACCCGCCGGGGATCCGCAATTGGAAATCATGGCGGGGGGTGCCGCCGGGGCATTAGGCCGCGGCGGCATGCTCACTAAGATTCAAGCCGCAGCCCGCGCCGCACGCTCCGGCTGCGCAACCCTGATCGCATCCGGACGTGAGCCTGAGGTGCTGATGCGCATCGCGCAAGGCGAACAGCTCGGGACCTTGCTGCTGCCCGCTCAGGAGCCGATGGCGGCGCGCAAGCAATGGTTGTCCGCTCAGTTGCAGGTGCGCGGACGTTTGACCCTCGACGCCGGCGCCGTCAAAGTGTTGCGCGAAGCGGGGAAAAGTCTGTTGCCAGTTGGGGTGACGGTAGTAGAAGGCGACTTTGTGCGCGGCGAAGTGGTGGCGTGTATGAGCACCGAAGGCAAAGAGATCGCGCGCGGCTTGGTGAATTACAGCGCCGAAGAATCGCGCAAAATCATGCGCCAGTCGAGCGACAGGATTGAGGAACTGCTGGGTTATGTGGATGAGCCAGAGCTGATACACCGGGATAATTTGGTGCTGGTTTAAGGCGTACCGAACTTACTGCTTGATTGCCAGCTATACCATGTTGTGAGAAGATTGAGGCGCATCAGTCAGCGTAACGTGAAAATTTTACATTCAATTTAGCGTACCTTATCTGCCTTCGGCTAGAGAAAACATGACATGAGTAGCCTCGATATGTTGGGCCTGGTGGCGACCGTTTTTACAACGTCATCTTTTGTTCCCCAAGTATGGACAACCTGGAAGACTAAAGATGTTAGTGGTATATCCTTGCCAACCTACCTCATCATCACGATAGGCTTGTTCCTTTGGCTAGTCTATGGAATCCTCAAAGGCGACATGCCGTTGATGGTCGCCAATGCAGTCATGGTGGTTTTGACGGCCGCGATTACAGTAATGAAGATAGCGTTTGGCAAGCGCCCGAGATGAGCAAGCCTGATTCGGATTCCCCCGCTGGCCTGAAAAGCCACATCCCCACCGATCTGATTGATAAGCTCAGGCCGGATAGAAATCTATCTGAGCCGGTTTATCAGCAACTGATGCGCAGGATTTTGGGGTTGATAGAATCCGGCGACATTGGCGAAAACAGCAGCTTACCCTCAGAACGGATGCTGGCTGAAAAGCTCGACCTCAGCCGCACGACCGTCAAGCGATGCTACGATGAACTGCGTACGCAAAACTATCTTACCAGTAAGGGGCGCGCCGGGTCTGCTATCAATGCTGTCCCCCGGGTTAGTCCGGAATTGGGCAGGCTCAAAGGTTTTTCCGAGGAAATGCGAGAACTTGGGCTGGTCCCTAGTTCACGCCTGCTTAAAAAGTCGATTTTGAGTAACCGAACTATTGCGTCTGTATTCAGGCGACCCTCTACCGCCCGTTTTCTGCGCCTGGTGCGGTTGCGCTTGGGGGACGATGTACCTTTGTCCCGCGAAGTGGCATGGTACGACCTGACGGCTGCCCCCGATTTGGCTGAGTGGGATGCCTCCGGCTCGATTTACCAGTTCCTGCAAGCCGCATGTGGCATCCGCTTGGTGCGGGCGGAGCAAACCATAGAAGCCGTGATGAGTACTAAGGAGGAAGCTCATGTATTCGGCTTTGCCGAACCCGCTCCGTGTTTGTTGTTTAAACGCAAAACCTACAGCGGCACCGGGCAGATAATCGAATATGTCGAAGGTACTTTTCGGGGTGATGCATACGTTTATAATATCAACCTCAACATAGCGCCAACAACCTAGCGCATCGCTTTATGCTGGCTCAAAAACGCATCAAGTTGCTGCTGAGTAGGTAACGCATCCAGCACCCCCGATGCGGCTGCAACCATGGCGCCGCAGGCATTAGCGGTCTGCAAGGTTTGTTGCAGGGGAAAGTTTCGCGACAGCGCCCAAAGCAGCCCGCAGCCAAACGCATCACCCGCGCCAGTGGCATCCATCTGGTTGATCACCCAAGCCGGCTGGTAAGTAACATTCACTGACTCACTCAAGGCCAAGGCCCCCATTGCACCGAGTGTGACCACCAGCAATTCACCACCCCAACCCAGCCCCTCAACCAGGGCGGGTAAATCAGCCATCCACCTGTCCGTACCCCACGTTTCGGCGCTTGGCGTGTCGAACAGGGCCGCCGCCTCGGTAGCATTGACCACCAGCACATCAGTAAACGCCAGCAGGGTTTGCGCAGGCATGCGCCAAGGCGAAGGGTTGAGATAGGTACGCAACCCCCGCAACCTGGCCAACTCAAACGCTTTCATGATGGGCTCGTCGGGTGCTTCGAATTGGGCGCACACCCAATCTAAATGCGGCAGGGGCGCCATTGCCTCTTCAACGTGTGCAGGCGTGAGCAAAGCGTTTGCACCCGAGAACGCGGCGAGGAAATTTTCACCCTTCGGACCGACAAAGCCCACGCCATAGCCTGACCGCTCGCCCAAGCGCACCACCTCGTGCGTGCGCATACCCTCGCTTTGCAGGCGATCATGCACCGCGTTACCGGCCGCGTCGTTGCCGACTGCCAGGAGCATGTCCACCGAAGCACCCAACCGGTGCAAACCCACGCCTAAATTAAGCCCCTTGCCACCGTGTTCCGTCCACACAGAAGTCGCCGCCAGCGACTCCCCCTCGACGGGCAGGCGAGGCACGCCCATAAAGTTGGCGTTCATATAACTGCCAATAACAAAAAACTCCATTGCGTCATCCCCCAATCTTCCATCATGCGCATGCTTAGTGACGTGAAACCATACGCAATCGCCCCTAAACAGAACCCATATTGCCACTGAAATAAATAATTTGCAGCGCACCGGCTTAAATGGTATCTTTTTGGTATTCTATTGGCCTACGATTATCCATGATATTCCACTAGCCGGGATTCTTAACGGATGCCAATAGTGCAACCAACTGATTTAAAAAAAAATTTAGAAAATGTAGGGCGGATTAGCGAAGCGTAATCCGCCGAATGTAACCCGCTTAACATCCGGCGCTACGAACTGCGGGACCAAGAATGACATTTTGAAATGGGCGCTTATGAAGTTGAACTCACTTTAGAGGGGATAATAATGACGACTCAATTACCACGGTTACGCTCTGCACTCGGCACGTTGACGACCGCTCTCTTGGGTCTGCTCCTGCTGACCGCACCCGCCGCGCAGGCTGCGCCGTTTGCCTATATTACCAACCAAGTCAGCAACAACGTCTCGGTGATCGACATCGCCACCGACACCGTGGTCGCTACCGTGGGGGTGGGCACCGGCCCGCGCGGCGTTGCTGTCAACCCCGCTGGCACGCGCACCTATGTGACGAACTTCAGCGGCGGCGACGTCTCGGTGATCGACACTGCCACTAACACCG
>DATMXC010000209.1:0-3341 GCA_035561915.1 Gammaproteobacteria bacterium | reverse complement strand
AGGCGGTTGCCCAAGCCCACCAACTGCAGCGCCTCTTCCGGCCGCATGGGCGAGGCTGCGATCTCGGTCACCGCCGCCACGTTCTCGCGCGCGGTGAGGCTGGGGATCAGGTTGTAGAACTGAAACACGAAGCCCACATGCTCGCGCCGGAAGCGTGTGAGCTCCACTTCGCTGGCGCCGGTGAGTTTGTGGTCGAGGTAGCGAACCTCGCCGCTGGTGGGCACATCCAGCCCGCCGAGGATATTCAGCAGCGTCGATTTTCCGCTACCCGAAGGCCCGAGCAACACTACAAGTTCGCCGCGATAGAGTTCCAGATCGATGCCGCGCAGCGCGTGAACCTCCACCTCGCCCATGCGGTAAATCTTGCTGAGCTGTTCTGCGCGGAAAACAGTATTTATATCGCCGTTCACCTTGTTAATGGCCGTGTTACAAACCAGGACGGCGGTATGCGTAAACTCACCGGGTCTGGATATGAGCTACGGTAACCGGTACGCAAAATAAATCGTACAGGCTGGTTGAGGCCCAGCTCTTTCGATACATCACTGCGCCATGGCTCCTCCTCCAGCATTTGTGTCATGGGATGGACGGCGATCATTTTGTCCCTAAGTCTGAGCAGCATCCTCTCGAATCTTCTGCCGGTTTCAAGGAGCGCAGCGATATCCGCACCGTTGCTCGTCATCATCAGCCAACCTGCACCCTGTCGTACCTGCTGCGCAACCTTCTCCACGCCGGTTTTGCGGAAACTCTGTTTCAGTACGGAATCCCGATTGAAAAAATGCTGCACGTACCAGCCCGCCACGCCCTCGATCTCCATGCTCGCCGGTGTGAGGCCGTTTCGATATTTTGCGGCGTCCTTACTCGACCACCTGATCCAGTTGGCCAGCTCTTCCTGTGCGGCGTCGCGGGAGGCCTGTGTGCGATTAGCCTCCAACGTCCCCTCGGCGAGGTAGTTTGCCGATTTGGAATCTTTCGGGATGTAATGGATGTCAGGTGCGCCATCCGTGATGTAGGTGAAATCCTGCACCGTAAGTTCACGCTGGAGATAGCCGTTTCTCAACGTGCGGCGTTTTGTGATCTTGTCGATCTCAAACGCAACCGGTTTATCTTTTTGCAATTGAACATCTAGTAATTCCGCATCATGTGGCGAACGGGCGATGACCCGGTAATTTACCTGATAACCGTAATGGTTCGCGGCGGTGACCAGATTTTCCAGAAAGGCGCCGATGGAGAGCAACAGTTCATGGTTGTACGGATCTACCGCAGGCAACCACCGTCTTTTCTCAGAGCCAATGACCCAGTCGTGCGGCGTATTGATCTTAATCACCCACGGCTGGGTATTGTGTCCGCTGGGCGCCAACGAGGCGAGATAAATAATCGCGCTTAAGTCCGTACCAAGAAAATCTGCAATCTTTTTATCCCCAGCCGCTGTAGGTGCGGGGCGACGTGTGACGTCGTCACAGCCTTGTAAATAGGGCAGAGCGGAAAGTGTCAAAATGCCACGCCCCGCACCTATGATAAATTCACGCCGCTGCTTGTTCATTAGTTCTCTAGAATGCCTCTGCCACACCATAAAACCGGAACCCTGTCGTAATATGCCACAAATAAAGTGTTTAATTCCAAGTGCTACCAAGCTAGACTTGATCTATATCAATAAGTCTTAACAAAATAATCTTTATAGCGTTTATCATCGTATTATCGAAGCGGGACGGGGATACGGACTGAACTCCGGCCGCCGCTCAGCGGAGAACCGACGTATGCTCATGCAGTTCCTACACGAGCCGCGCATCGCCTATTTTTCCATGGAGATCGCGCTGCGTAACGAGATTCCCACCTATAGCGGTGGTCTCGGCGTGCTTGCCGGGGACACGGTGCGTTCCGCTGCTGATTTGGAGTTACCGCTGGTCGCCGTCAGCTTGGTGAGCCGTTCCGGTTATTTTCGCCAGGAGATTGACGCTGCAGGCAAGCAGATCGAGCATCCCGATGATTGGGACCCGAGCCGCTGGGCGACGCCGCTTACGGCGGCGGTGGCGGTGCAAATTGAAACTCGCAACGTATGGGTATTTGGCTGGCTCTACATCCTAGAGGGGCACATGGGCGGACAAGTACCGGTCATCCTGCTCGATACCGATCTTGAAATCAACCAAGCCGAGGATCGCGATATCACGCGCTATCTGTACGGCGGTGATGCCGCCTACCGGTTGAAACAGGAGGTGGTGCTGGGGATAGGCGGCGCTCGCATGTTGCAGGCACTCGGGTTCGAGGTGCGCCAATACCATATGAACGAAGGTCACTCCGCGCTGCTTGCGTTGGAGCTGCTGCGCCGTTATGCCTATCCGCCAGAGGATTTACGCCCAGGCGAATCACCGTACAACATGCCGCGCGTGCGCGAGCAGTGCAACTTCACCACGCATACTCCGGTTGAGGCGGGGCACGATCAATTTCCCTACGATTTAGTACAGCGTGTGCTGGGTGATTTGATTGATCTTCCGACACTCAAATTGCTTGCCGGCAACGACAAGCTCAACATGACGTGCCTGGCGCTCAATCTCAGTCAATATGTGAATGGTGTTGCGAAGCGGCACGCCGAGGTGTCACAAAAAATGTTCCCGGGTTACCATGTGCATGCCGTGACCAATGGCGTGCATCCTTATTCATGGTCAGCGCGCAGTTTTGCCAAACTCTACGATCATTATCTGCCCGGCTGGTGTCACGAACCGGAACTCCTGTCGCGCGCCGACCGTATCCCTGAAGAGGCGATTTGGGCGGCGCATATGGAGACCAAGCGCGCATTGATTGAAAAGGTCAAGGCATTGACCGGTGTGCAGTTGAGTCTGCACCTTCCTGTTTTCGGTTTTGCGCGCCGCATGACGGCCTATAAACGTCCCGATCTATTGTTCACCGATCTGGCGCGCCTCAAGGCGATCGCCGATGAACACCCCTTTCAACTGGTGCTCGCCGGCAAGGCACACCCGCGCGACGATGGTGGTAAACGGCTCATCGAAATGCTGCACGCGCACATGCGTGAACTCGCGGACAGCATTACCATCGCCTATCTGCCCAACTACAATTTGGATATAGCGCAGGCCCTGACCGCGGGCGTAGACGTGTGGCTCAACACGCCGCTTAGGCCCCTCGAGGCATCCGGCACCAGTGGCATGAAGGCCGCCTTCAACGGCGTACCGCAGTTGAGCGTACTCGATGGCTGGTGGGTAGAGGGCTGCATCGAAGGCGTGACCGGTTGGGCGATCGGCGATTCCAGCGAGTCGAAAAATTCTGATGATGCGGAGACGCTGTATCAAAAACTCGAACAAGTCGTGCTGCCTATGTATTACGGCAATCCT
>DATMXC010000208.1:0-4904 GCA_035561915.1 Gammaproteobacteria bacterium | reverse complement strand
TCCAGCGGAGCCTCGTCCGAATACCGGATGCCCAGTCCGCCGCCAAGATCCAGATGGCGGAGTGCAATGCCATCATCCCCTAGCCTGTCCACCAGGGACAATACCCGCTCAAGAGCCTCCACAAAAGGCTCGACTTCGGTCAACTGCGAACCGATGTGGCAGTCCACGCCCAACACTTCGATGTGCTGCATCGCCGCAGCGCGCCGGTAGACCTCATGGGCGGCGGTAATGTCTATCCCGAACTTGCTTTCGGCGAGGCCGGTGGAGATATAAGGATGGGTGCGCGCGTCAATATCTGGATTCACGCGCAGCGAGACCGGCGCGCGCTTGTGCAGACGACCCGCGACCTCGTTGAGACACTCCAGCTCGGCCTCGGACTCGACGTTGAAACACATAATGCCGACCTCCAGGGCACGCTGCATCTCCGCATCAGTCTTGCCGACACCTGAAAAAATCACCTTGCCGGGATCGCCCCCCGCCGCCAGGACGCGCTCCAACTCTCCGCCCGAGACGATATCGAAACCCGAACCCAGCCGCGCCAGCAGGTTGAGCACGGCGAGATTGGAGTTAGCCTTGACGGCGTAGCAGACCAGATGCCTGCACCCGGCAAACGCCTGATCGAAGGCGCGCCAGCGTTCCTCCAGCGCCGCGCGCGAATAGACATAACACGGTGTGCCGTAGAGATCGGCGAGGACTCCAAGATCCACGTCCTCGGCGAACAACCGGTTATTGCGATAGGTGAAGGGTTGCATACGAGATTATCCCTGCCGTTCTAGGGCAGGAATCTTAGAGGAGACTCAAGGTGTTTGTTGAGGCTGCGGGCGTGGCTCAGGTAAATACAAATCGCCCTTCTGTCCACAACCGACCAGAGCGCACAGGGTAAGCGCAGCAATAGCCAAGGCTGTAAGGCATGTCTTGAGGTGAGCGTTCATTTTTATTAGCACCCACAACCCGGCACAGGCTCCGACCGGCACGCGGGGTGCCGGATTCAGGACGAGAGCAGATCGGGTCCCTGCCCAGAAGGCAGGACATGATGCATTGCTAAAGCAGGATCACTTCCCTGCGCACAAGCCACACACTGAGGCTTGTGCTGTTACTATCAGGCGGGCCTTACGTTGGTCGCCTGCAAGCCCTTGGGGCCCTTGGTTGTTTCGAACTCGACAGTCTGACCTTCTGTCAGTGTCTTAAAACCCTCTGCGGTAATGGCCGAGTAGTGAACGAACACGTCTTCGCTGCCATCCTTCGGTGAGATAAATCCAAAACCTTTACTATCATTGAACCACTTCACAGTACCAAGACTCATGTTACTACCTCTTATTTATGGTTAAACTCAACAGGCTGCTCACCGTATCTCTCACCTTACAATGATGCACATACAAAACGCCTGCCTCCAAACTAAGCGCCCGTGAAGAAGCCCTTATAGGTCCGGTCGGTCACGTCCGCTACAGGTGAGTTTAACGCTTTTCTTGCCTATGTCCAGCATTCTCAACAAATTTTTTATGCGCGCCTCACACCCCCCCGGCCACGCGAAATGTGACAGGAACTTATACTGGTAGCTCTAAAGCGCGCAGCCAGCGCGTATAAAACACCTCAGCGACTTTATGTAAGGCGTCTATCCTGGCGGGCAGGTCTTGCATCATCTCTGCTACACTCTGCACACTCTGCGTGTCGGCCACCAATTCCTTGCCGCCTGCGCTTGCCCATACACCCACCATCTCCGCCGTCATCTCGATATGGCACTGCAAGGCGAGGATGTTGCCGTCCACGAAACCCTGTTGCACACAGTAGCGACTGGTAAGGATCGGCGCAGCGCCTTCGGGCAATGTGAACGTCTCGCCGTGCCAATGAAATGCCTCGAAGTGTTCAGGCAATTCTCCCAGCCAGTCTCGCGCCGCCTCATTTTTGATGTGTTGCACAGGATGCCAGCCGATCTCTTTGACGGGATTGACGGTAATACTGCCGCCGAGCGCCTTACTGATGAGCTGCCCGCCCAGGCAATGTCCCAGTAACGGCAGTCCGGCTTCGGCTGCGCGGCGGATGAGGTCGAGCTCCTGCTTGATCCAGGGCAGATCATCGTTGACGCTCATCGGACCGCCCATGAAGACCAGGCCGGAAGTATCGTCCAGGCGTGAAGGAATGTCCTCACCCGCATCAATGCAGATCAACTCATACGGGATGTTGCGCTGATCCAGAAAATGCGCCAGATAGCCTGGCCCTTCGGTGGGAAAATGGCGAAAGATACGCAGCGGTTTCACTCTACACTCCACGGCAGTCATTCGTCTCTAGCAGGATGTTGAAAAAGCCCATCCATGGGCATTTTCAACTCACAAAGCAAAAAGTGCGATTTTTGCTTTGCGCCATTTTTCAAGCACCTACCCCGTGCTTGAAAAATGGCGGTGCATTCATGCACCACACGCAGGCTGTTTTTCAACAGCCTGCTAACCCTGCACGAAGGCTTGCAAGACCTGTTGAGAAACCAACCCCTCAAGCCTCTGCCCGTCACTGCGCAGCATCGCTGGCACCCCTCTAAAACCGCTTCTCATCCAGCCATCTTGCCAGCCGGTGACAGTGGCGGCAACATTTGCTGCGTCCCAGCGTTCTGGTAAACCGGCCGCCCGCGCCAGGTCGTGTAACACTTTTGAGCTCGACAGATCGACGCCCTGTTGCCAGAAGGCCCGGTAGAGCGAGTTCTTGAAGTCGTGGGCTCCGGGGGCATTCGCAAGCAACGCGGCCGCCACCGCAGCGTTGGCAGGTCCAGTGTTCGGCTTACCGGGAGGAATTGCAATCGCGATTTCCGGGGCCCACTGCCGGATTGCCCGCACCTCATCTTGCAGCTCGTCGCCCAAGTGGACATCGGCTGGCGCCATCGGGATCTGGAGTTGCGGCGCATGCTGTACCCCGCGCCATTGCGCGCGATCTGCAACACCCGCGGCGTGGATGCGCTCGTTCAGGACATAGCAAAACGGGCAATTGAAATCACTGTATACAATCACTTCCATGAAGCACTTTCTATTTAAAATAATCCGGCACGCGCGCGTGCCGGGGCTCACCTCACTGACCGACGATGTCGGGCTTCATAGGCCCGAGTATACCCAACAGATCGTCCTGCTCTTTCTTCGCCACCTTGAACTTATCCAATGCTTTGACCAGATCCTCGACCACGGCGTTAAAATCCGCGTCGGTTATGGCCATGCCTTTGTGCGTGGTCTTCATGTCACGCCCCTTGTACTTGCACGGCCCGCCGCTGCCTTCACAGATCTGGTCAACCATCATGGCCTTAAAATGGGTGAGGTCGGTTTTGGCAAAGTAGTGGTTGATGCGCTGGTCACCGCCCACAATACTCGTAAACTCCGCGACTACAGCCTTGATGGCCTTCTTGCCGCCCAGCCGGTCATACAGACTGGCGCTCCCGGCGGCATAGACATAAGGAACCAGACCCACACTCAGCACCAGCAGCATTATCACCGGCTTGAATCTTTTGACGTTATACATCACGATGTCCTCCTATATAGGATATAAACCAACTAAGGTTGCAAACATAACCCGTTTCGAGCCGTGTGATAAGTAACCACTCTTTGGTGGGATAGGTACTTTTCGGTGCATCTTTATGAACGCAAACGTTAAAAAAATTTTGCAGCCTGCCGCAAAACAGCCGCCGGTGAGCAGAATTGTCGAGGATATCGTCGGCTGTAAATGGTCCTTGGCAGTGTTGCAACGGGTGCGCCAGGGAGTTCATCGGCCCGGCGCGATAGAGCGCAGCGTAGATGGGCTCACCGCCAAGGTATTGAACCAGCGCCTGCGCAAGCTCGTCAACTACGGGATATTCCGGCGCAGCGAGTTTCCCGAAATCCCGCCGCACGTCGAATACACACTGACTCCCTTTGGCACGCGATTTGTATCCATCCTCGATGCCATTGAGGATCTGGAGAAAGAAGCATGCGATTTATCAAATACCCCACGATAAAACAGTGGGGTATTTTCCTGTTTGATTTCGCTACGCGCGGAGTGAATCCGCGCTTGCGACCAAAGGGGAGAGCTGCGCCTCTCCCCTTTGGATACCCCATTGCGGTGTGCCCGCAGCAAGCTGCGGGGGATGGATTTATCAAGATAGCGGTAATGCTGGCAGCGCTCAGCAGCCTGCCGGCGACGGCGGGTGACATCATGGTGCTGGGGTTATTCAAGGACAAGGCCGTGGTCAACATCAACGGCAAACAGCGTAGCCTCGCGCCGGGACAAACCAGCCCGGAGGGCGTCACCCTTATATCCGCCAGCAGCAACGGCGCGGTGCTGGAGGTGGATGGCAGGCGCCGCAGCTATGCGCTGGGCAATCAGGTCAACACTCAATTCGCGGCGCCCAAACACACTGCGTTTCAGGTTTATCCCAACTCGGCGGGTATGTATACCACGGTCGGCAGCATCAACGGCCTGCCGGTGAATTTTCTGGTGGACACAGGCGCGACCTTCATCGCCATGAACGCCAATGAGGCGAAACGGTTAGGTCTCAGCTACCGTCTCGACGGCCAGCGCACGGTGGTGAGCACCGCATCGGGTATGGCGGAGGCCTTCATGATCAAACTCGCCAAGGTCAAGGTCGGCGAGATCGAACTGCGCGATGTTGACGCTGCGGTCATCGTCGGCGACAGCCCCACCGAGGTGTTGCTGGGGATGTCGTTTCTAGGGAAACTGGAAATTCAGCACAAAGAAAAAGTGATGGAGTTGCGGAAGAAGAACTAAAGCCGGGTCGCCTCCGCGCCCTTGTCTTTTTCGATCATCGCATAGGCCGAGTGGTTGTGGATGGATTCGAAATTCTCGGATTCCACCACATAGCCCTCAATCCGTTCGTCTTGATTGAACACGGCGGCGATGTCGCGCACCATGTCTTCAACAAACTTCGGATTCTCGTA
>DATMXC010000207.1:0-18957 GCA_035561915.1 Gammaproteobacteria bacterium | reverse complement strand
AAACGGCGTGTGGCTGCTGAAAAAGTTTAATCGAGGAATGTCGCCAAAGCGGGCGGGTGACCATGTGCCGGGCGTCATCCACACCGGCAGGGAATATTTGCGCGCCAACAAGCCCACCCCGCCTACGTGATCGGCGTGTTCGTGGGTGACGAGGACGGCAGTGAGCTGTGCGGCCGATTTTTCTAGCCGCGCCAGGCGCCGTTCGGTCTCCGCCAGGGTAAAGCCGCAGTCCACCAGCACACAACTGTCGCCGTGCTCGACCAGCAGCGCGTTGCCGCGACTACCGCTGCCCAGGCTGGCGAAGCGCATGGGAAGTTGCGCTTACGGATCCCTTACTTCAACTGCTCTCCAAGCAAAGCGAGTATGCGGTTGGAGGTCTCTGAATTCTCGGGCTTGCCGTCTTTGTTGAGTATCACGATGCGCGTCTGGGACTCGGCGCTGATCAGGCTGACCAGGTATTGCTCAGCGATGGCCTTGTCATCCTTGCCTCCCCAGAATTTCAATTTCGATAGAAATCCTTCGTCTTTTTTCTCATCCTTGAGCGGATCGGCATAGCGCACAAAATACAGGCCGCGCGAGCGGTCACGGTCTTCGACGGTGAAGCCGACGCGATCGAGGGCGAGTCCGGTGCGCCGCCAGGCGCGCGAGAAATCTTCCTCGACCGTCAATGCAGTCTGGCCGCTGGCATCGCGCGTGAGCGCGGTGCGCGGACGCTCAGGCGCGCCTTGGGCGAGCAACGCCTTGGCCTTTTGTTCATCCACGCCAAACGACACAACCAGCCGGTTCAACATCTCGACCTCGAGTTCCGGGTCGGAGGGCCGCGACTGCCAGATAGTATCGGTACCCTTTACCACCTCTTCGACGCCACGGTGTGAGATATACAGCTCGGTAGTGCCATCTTCCTTGCCGCGCTCCAAGCGGACGCGGAACTTGTCGCGGGTCGCGGCCGAGTAAAGCGAATCGAACACCTTGCTCAGCACCGAGCGGATCGGGTCTTTGGGGATGTCGGCGCGGTTCTCCATCCAGTCAGTCTCCATGATGCCGATCTTGGGATCTTCCTGCTTGATGAGGAAGCCGCTTTGGATAAAGAACTCGCGCACCTTGGGCCAGATCTGCGTCGGCTCGCCCTTAATGACCAGCCAGCGCTTGTCGCCTTCGCGCTCCATGCGAATGGTGTCTTGTGTGGGCAACACGTTCTCGCCGCGCGAGGCGGCCGGGTCGTTGCGCTCCCCGCTGTAAGCAGAGAAGGTGGCGCTGCCCGACGGGGTGATGTCCGGCACGACCAGGCTTTCATCTATGGTCGAGCTGGTGAGGTCGGGTGGCACCTCCAGCGGGGGCAGGGTCTGGCTTTTTTTATAATCGGTTCTCTGGTCCTGCCCCATCTCATCCAGTTTGGAGGAGATTGTGCTGCAGGCGCTGAGCGCCGTCAGGCCGAGAACAATAATAGAGTGTAGAAACAGTCTGCTCATACGTACCATAGTGCAACCTATATTAGATCAGCGTGTTGCAGGGCCCGCCGCACGCGGTCGTGAGCGGCCGCGGACAACGGGGTTAACGGCAGGCGAATGCCGGGCGGGATCAGACCCATTTGATGGAGCGCCCACTTCACGGGGATGGGGTTGGACTCGATAAACAGGTCTTTGTGCAGGGCCATCAGACGGTTATTAATGGAAGACGCCTTGGCCCGGTCGTCCGCCAGCGCCGCCGCGCACATCTCGTGCATGAGCCGGGGCGCTACATTGGCCGTCACCGAGATGACTCCCTTGCCACCCATTAAAATAATGTCCATCGCGGTGGCGTCGTCGCCCGCGTAAATATCCATTGTATCACCACAGCGATCCAGAATCTCCCGCGCTCGCGCGGGGTCTCCGGTGGCTTCCTTAATGCCGATGATATTGGGGATGGCCGCCAACCGTTGCACCGTTTCCGGCAGCATGTCACAGGCGGTGCGGCCGGGGACATTATAGAGGATCTGCGGGATAGGCACCGCCTCGGCCACCGCCTTATGGTGGAGATACAGGCCCTGCTGGGTAGGCTTGTTATAGTAGGGCGTGACCAGCAGACAGGCATCGGCGCCTGCCTGCATGGCGCATCGGGTGAGGTCTATGGCCTCGGTGGTCGAATTGGCGCCCGTCCCGGCGATGACCGGGATGCGCCCGGCGGCGAATTCCACCACCTGACGGATCATCCTGCAATGCTCCTCCTCGTCCAGGGTGGGCGATTCGCCAGTAGTGCCCACCGCCACGATGGCGTCGCTGCCTTGCTCAATGTGAAACTCGACCAGGCGCCGCAGGGACTCCGGGTCGAGCGCGCCGTCCGCCTGCATCGGCGTGACCAGGGCCACCATACTGCCGTGAAACATATTGTGCTCCGAAGCCTTCAGGGCGCCTCTAAAAATGCGTCTTTTGTCTTTATGCGGCGTTGGAATTCTACTCGGTCGCTCCCGGCGTCCTGCCTCCCGCGACACTACTACGTCCCTGTACGTCGAAATGCGGGGCCGCGAAGCGGCAGACTGCGTGTACACTCCGCTTTCTCGCAGAATTCCGCCTTGCCTAAAGCCAAAATCCACTATTTTTAGAGGCGCCCTTATTATAGACAAACAAGCATGGTACTTGGAGCCTCAAGCTATGACAAGTTGCCGCTCGCCGGCTATTGGCTATTTGCCATGCAATAATCTACTATTAAGCAAGCTCTGATATATCAGAATTTCCTTAAGTTCAAGGCTGAACGGTACGATATTATTAGATCATGGCCATATCAAACGTAAAACTCAATGTTAGCGGATTGGGTCGCCGCCTGGTCCAGGACGGCCTGTTGACCGAGGCCCTGGCCCAGCAGACCTACGAACAGGCCCTGCGCAGCAAGGTTCCCTTCGTCACCTACCTCGTGCAAAGCAGAATCCTGTCGAGCCGAGCCATCGCCACCGCCGCCTCCCAGGAGTTCGGCGTGCCGCTTTTTGATCTCAATGCGATGGACATGGATCAAACCGCCTCAGCCCAGGTGGATGAAAAACTGATGCGCGAGCATCACACCCTGCCGCTCTTCAAACGCGGCAATAAGCTGTTTGTCGCGGTGGCCGACCCCACTAATGTACGCGCCCTCGATGAGATCAAGTTCCATGCCGGCCTCAATACCGAGCCGGTACTGGTTGAGGAGGACAAGCTCGCCAAGACCATAGACAAGGTCCTCGAGGCTCGCGACAGCGCCATTTCAGTTCTGGACGATGTCAGTCTGGACGACCTCCAGATCACCTCCGGCGACGAGCAGGCCGCGGCCGATGCCTCCGAGGCGGATGTGGACGACACGCCGGTGGTGCGGTTCGTAAACAAGGTCTTGTTGGACGCCATCAACAAAGGGGCGTCGGATGTCCACTTCGAGCCCTATGAAAAGGCGCTGCGGGTACGGTTTCGCCAGGATGGCGTGCTGCGTGAGGTGGCCTCGCCGCCGGTGGCGCTCGCCAATCGCATCGCCGCACGGCTCAAGGTGATGTCGCGGCTCGACATCTCGGAGCGGCGCGTCCCGCAGGACGGCCGCATGAAGATGCAGATCTCCAAGAATCGCGCAGTGGACTTCCGCGTCAGCAGTTGCCCCACGCTGTTCGGCGAAAAGATCGTGATGCGCATCCAGGACCCGGCCAGCGCCCAACACGGCATAGATGCGCTGGGCTACGAAGAAGAGCAAAAGAAACTCTTTATAGACGCCGTCCACCGCCCCTACGGCATGGTGCTGGTCACCGGCCCCACCGGCAGCGGCAAGACCGTGTCGTTGTACACCGCGCTCACTATCCTCAATACCGCCGACCGCAATATCTGCACCGCCGAAGACCCGGTGGAAATCAATCTCCCCGGCATCAACCAGCTCAACGTCAACCCCAAGGCCGGCCTGACCTTCGCCTCGGCGCTGCGCGCCTTTTTGCGCCAGGACCCGGACGTCATCATGGTGGGTGAGATTCGTGATCTGGAGACGGCCGAGATCGCCATCAAGGCCGCCCAGACCGGCCACATGGTGCTCTCCACCCTGCACACCAACGACGCCCCCCAAACTTTGACCCGCTTGGTGAACATGGGCGTAGCGCCGTTCAACATCGCCTCCTCGGTTTCGCTCATCATTGCCCAGCGTCTCGCCCGGCGTTTGTGCGCTCACTGCAAAAAACCCTTGGACATCCCGAAGGAGGCGCTGCTCGAAGAAGGCTTCAAGCCGGAAGAGATCGGCAACTTCAAGGTCTACGGCCCGGGGGCGGGTTGCGAGAACTGCGCCGAGGGTTACCGCGGCCGGGTCGGTATCTATCAAGTCATGACGGTCTCCGAGGAAATGGGGCGTATCATCATGGCGGATGGCAATTCCATGCAGATTAACGATCAGGCCAAAAAAGAAGGGGTGTCCGACCTGCGCGAGTCGGGGCTAAAGAAGGTTAAGCAGGGCGTTACCAGCCTGGAAGAAGTCAACCGGGTCACCAACGAATAAAATTTCACCAAAACGCTAAAGTTATATATTCTTCTGCCGCTAACGTCGAAGAAGGAGTAGTTTGGCTTGTGCCGCACACGGATGTGCTAATGTCGCGGGAGGCAGGATGCCGGGAGCGACCTGTGTTACATGAGAGGTCTTGAACAGTATGGCTGCGAAGGCGATAAAACAAGCTGTCTTTGTTTGGGAAGGTTCCAACAAACAGGGCAGCCGTATCAAAGGCGAGACGCGCTCCTCGACTATTGCGCTCGTCAAGGCGGATCTGCGCCGGCAGGGTATCAACCCCATCAAGATCAAAAAGCGCTCTACCTTCGGGCGCCGCAAGAAGAAGATCACCCCCAAAGACATCGCCGTCATGAGCCGCCAACTCGCCACCATGATCTCGGCGGGCGTGCCGCTGGTGCAATCCTTCGAGATCATCGGCCGCGGGAATAACAATCCCAGCATGCAGGAGTTGATGCTCGCCATCAAGGGCGATCTGGAGAGCGGCACCTCACTGACCGAGGCGCTGGAAAAACACCCCTATTACTTCGACGAATTGTTCTGCAATCTGGTGCGCGCCGGCGAACATGCCGGTATTTTGGAAACCCTGCTGCACAAGATCGCCACCTACAAGGAAAAGATCGAGAACCTGAAAGGCAAGATCAAAAAGGCCTTGTGGTATCCCACCGCGGTGCTGGTGGTGGCCTTTGTTATCACCGCCATCCTGCTCATTTTTGTCATCCCGCAGTTCGAATCGCTGTTCAAAGGCTTCGGTGCCGACCTGCCGGCTCTGACCCGCTTCGTCATTGATCTCTCGGCGGCCTTCCAGCAGTGGTGGTGGGCGATCTTCGGCGGCATCATACTGGCCGTCATGGGACTCGTCCAGGCCAAGCGCCGCTCGCGCAAATTCAGCCGGCTGCTCGACCGCATGCTGCTGAAGGCGCCGATCATCGGCGACATCGTCACCAAGGCCACCATCGCCCGCTACGCGCGCACCCTCGCCACCATGTTTGCCGCCGGCGTGCCGCTGGTGGAGGCCATGCAGTCGGTCGCCGGGGCGTCGGGTAACATCGTCTACGCGGACGGCATCCTCAAGATGCGCGACGAGGTAGCCACCGGCCAGCAGTTGAACCAGGCCATGCGCCAGTCCAACCTGTTTCCGAACATGGTGGTGCAGATGGCCGCAATCGGAGAAGAATCCGGTGCGCTAGACACGATGCTCACCAAGGTCGCCGATTTCTACGAGGAAGAGGTGGACAACCAGGTGGACTCTCTGAGTAGCCTGCTCGAGCCGCTCATCATGGTGATACTGGGCGTGTTGGTAGGTGGTTTGGTGATAGCGATGTATCTGCCGATATTTAAATTGGGGTCGGTGGTATAAGTTTGAGTCGCCTGCGGCGGGGTTAATTTTAATGCCGGGGGCAGCCCGGCGGCTGGGTACTTTCTTTTGCGTGGCCAAAAGAAAGTACCCAAAGAAAAGGCCACCCCAAGTCTGCGCCCGCTGTCGCGGGTTCCCTGCGCGCCTCGGTCGGCTCGGGGGTTCGCCAACAGCACGTACCTGTGCTGATGGCGAACGCGCGGCGTCCCTGTCGCGCCCCTACGGGCCTTGTCCTCCCCTCCCTCAGTGCTCGGCTTGACTAAAGGGGAAAGGAAAAAATATTTAGCGTTCACAGGATTTACTGATTTTTGAGTCCCGTTGGCGCAGCTGAGTAGCGCAGCCGGACAAGGATCAGCCCGTCAGGGTTCGGGTAGGGATACCCGAACGCGCCCATCAGGCCAGGGAAGGCCTGTTGGGCGCGCCCGCTGACTGGCGAGCAACGCAGGGCAGTCGCGCTAGCGACCCAGCCTCCGGGGGCAGCCTTCTTTTTGGGTACTTGTTCTTGGCCACGCAAGAAAAAGTACCTCGCCCTCGGGGGCGAGACCCCGATTAAAATAAAACTCGCCAACTCGCCAAAGGCGACACACTACACTCACCACATGAACCTACTCGCTCTACTCCAAACCAACCCAGTACTTTTCATATTCGCCGCCGGCCTGCTCGGCCTCATTGTCGGCAGTTTTTTGAATGTCGTGATCCACCGGCTGCCGCAGATGATGGAGCGCGAATGGCGCGCGCATTGTGCGGAGTTGAGTGGCGCACCACAGACCATCGCACCGGCGCGCTTTGATCTATTGCACCCGCCTTCACACTGTCCGCAATGCGGTAGGGGTATCAAGGCCGTAGAGAATATCCCCCTGTTGAGTTACTTGCTGTTGGGCGGCAAGTGTGCGGGCTGTGGAGCGCGCATAGCGCTGCGCTACCCCATCATCGAGGTCTCGACGGCGCTTTTGTCGGCGGTAGTCGCATGGCATTTCGGCGCCGGTGTGGTGGGACTCGCTGCGCTGCCGCTGACCTGGGCGTTAATCGCCTTGAGCTTCATAGACTTCGATCATCAACTGTTACCGGACAGCATCACGTTGCCTTTTTTGTGGGCCGGTCTTGGCTTAAGCCTGTTTAATGTGTTCGTGGATAGCGAGACCGCCATCATCGGGGCCTTGGCGGGTTACCTCAGCCTGTGGTCGGTCTATATCGTGTTCAAGCTGGTCACCGGCAAGCAAGGCATGGGGCACGGCGACTTCAAGCTGCTCGCCATGCTGGGAGCCTGGCTGGGCTGGCAGGCGCTGCCGGTCATCATATTGCTGTCCTCCCTGTTGGGGGCGTTGGTGGGTATCGCATTGATTCTGTTACGCGGCAGGGATAAAAACGTGCCCATCCCATTCGGCCCGTATCTGGCCCTGGCGGGGTGGCTCGCGCTGCTGTGGGGGAAGGATCTGACCCAGGCCTACTTGCAGTTTGCCGGGCTGGCATGATTTACAAGGTCGGCCTGACCGGTGGCATAGGTAGCGGCAAATCCACCGTGGCAGGGCTGTTCGCCAAGCTCGGGACGCCGGTGCTGGACGCCGATGTCATCGCGCGTGAACTGGTGATCCCCGGCACGTCCGCCCTGGCCTGTATTGTCGAGGCCTTCGGCGCAGACATCCTCACCGCTCAAGGCACCTTGGACAGGCCGCGCCTGCGGCGTATCATCTTCAGCGATCCCGCCCGCCGCAAGGCCCTGGAGGCCATTTTGCATCCACCTATCCGCGCGGCGATGCGTGAACGTGTAGCCAAACTTGCAGGTCCTTACTGTGTGCTATGTATTCCGCTGTTGCTGGAGACGGGGCAAGAGACCGAGGTAGATCGCATTCTTGTGGTGGATACACCTCACAGCCTGCAATATCGGCGCGTTATGGCGCGCGACGGGCTAAGCGCCGCCGAGGCCGCCGCCATATTGCGGGCCCAGATCGGCTGGCGTGAGCGGCTGGCACGCGCTGATGACGTGATCGTCAATGATAAAGGTTTCGCCGAACTGGAGCGGCGGGTGAGTGAGTTAGATAGGCTCTATAGGAACCTCTGATTAAGTCAGAGGTTCCGCGGTACATGGGCGTGCCGCCATTTTTCAATTGCGTTAAGCAATTGAAAAATGGAGAAAAACTACAATCACACTTTTCGTTTTTTGCCGGGCAGGAAGCCCAAATGCCGCGGGCGCAGGGATGCGCAGGAGCGGCCGTCTCTGAAAAATGTCATGCTCGCGGCGACGGGTTTGCCAGCGCGCGCCAAGTAATGGACAATAGCTCGTTTATGCTTTTGCCCCGTCCCCTTCGCTGGTAACGCTAGTGGTAGAAACGATTACATACGAACAACCGCTTAATGAAAGGGTACGCACCTTTCTGAGATTGGAGTTTCTGTTTCACCAGATCCAGCACACGTTGCAGGGCGACACGGAATGGGACAGCCGGGCGACGATGGGAACCCTGCTCGACATCCTCAATGTGTGCGGGCGCAGCGATCTTCGCACCGAGATTCTGAAGGAGCTGGAACGCCACGCGGCCACCCTCACGCGGCTGGAGCACGCACCCGGCGTGGATCAGCAGCGTCTCACCCAGATATTGGATGAGATTGATGTGCTGGTTGACCGGCTGCACACCCTCAGCGGTCAACCCGGCCAACTGCTGCGCCAGAACGAATTCATCACCAGCATCAAACAGCGCAGCGCCACACCGGGTGGTACCTGTGACTTTGACCTTCCCGCCTACCACTACTGGCTGCAGCGCCCCGCCTACGAGCGCCTAGGCGATCTGGAGCGCTGGCTCACTTCGCTGGATAGCGTGCGGTTCGCGGTGGGGCTGATTCTGCGCCTGGTACGCGAGTGTGCAATGCCTACTCGTGAGCTCGCCATCGGCGGGTTTTATCAAAAGTCGCTCGATCCGGAAACGCCCTGCCAGCTGGTACGCATCCAGATACCTCAGGACTCGCCCTATTACGCCGAGATCAGCGGCGGCAAACACCGCTTCACGGTGCGCTTTATGGAACCGGTGGCCAACGGCCGAGCCCTGCAAACCACCGAAGATGTGGAATTTGAGATGACCTGTTGCGTAATATGACCGCGGTTAAATGCCCCACCTGCGGTAAGGTCGTGGAGTGGTCTCAGGAACAGCGCTGGAAACCTTTCTGCAGTGAGCGGTGCAAGCTCATTGACCTCGGTACCTGGGCCGGGGAAGGCTACCGGATTCCCGAGCGGGCGAGTAAAGAGACGGCGGGCGAGCAGGACACCGAAGATCTACCCGTTAACGACTCTGAAAATGAGTCATGAATTCGGCCGGTTTGACACTTGACCAGACGCCGCGCACGGCAATTCCCTGCGCCCCGTGTTGATAGGCCGGATCGAGATGTTCCGGCCGCATCCCCCCTAAGGCATACACCGGTACGGTGGCCTGCTCGGTCAACGCCCGCAGGCCTGTCCAGCCCAATGTCGCGGCCTCCGGGTGACTTGTTGTGGGCAGCACCGGAGAAATCACTACAAAGTCCACGCCGATGGAGATGGCATGGGCAAGTTCCGCCGCGGTATGGCAGGAGGCGGCCACCCACTTTTCTTTCCCCACCGGCCGGTTTTCAAAACCCAGCAGTTGCGCGCTGCTCATATGAATGCCGGGGGCGTCCAGCTCCATGACGATTTGCACCGGGGCATTCAAAAGCAGTTGCGCGTTATAGTGCTTGCACAAGATCAGCGCGTTAACGGCCAGCGCGGCGTAAGTGTCTTCGTCCAGGGTCTTGGCGCGCAACTGAATCAGTCTCGCGCCGTTTTTCAACCACGCTTCGAGAGTGGAGAGAAAGGCGGCTGGGTCCGCGGGTTCTTCGCTGATGAGATACAGCGAGGGCAACTCCAGCGCCGTGATGACGGGAAGATTGGCCGCAGGATAATCCTTGTCACGCAGTCTGTTCACCGCCACCCATTCCAGGCGTTGATCCTCCCGGCCGTGAGCTTCGCCCGCAAAAGCATCCACGCGCCACACATCCAAGAGCACGGCCTTGTCGGGATAACGATGCGGAATGCGGATCAACGGCCGGGCGTGAGTGACTGTGATCCCCAGCTCCTCGTGCAGCTCGCGGGCAAGCGCCGTGCGCACGTCTTCACCTGCCTCGATCTTCCCGCCCGGGAATTCCCACAAACCGCCTTGATGTAAATGCGCGGGCCGCAAGGCCAGCAACACCTTGCCCTGTTTGTTAAAAATCGCCGCTGCTACGACGTGTTGGTGGTTTAGATGTTCATTCACATGGAGAGTTAGCTGCGGTACTCGGCGTTGATACGCACATAGTCGTAGGAGAAGTCGCAGGTCCAAACGGTGGCGCAGTGCGTTCCGCGGCCGAGATCCACCTTTACGGTGATGTCTTCGCGGCGCATGACCTGCTGGCCTTGCTGCTCGGTATAGTCCGGCGCACGCGCGCCATGGCGCACGATACACACGTCATCAAGGTGAATAGTGATGCCTTCGATGTCGAGACCGGCGACCCCCGAACGGCCGATGGCGGCGAGGATGCGGCCCCAATTGGGGTCGCTGGCGAAAAACGCGGTCTTGACCAGCGGCGAGTGGGCGATGCTGTAGGCGACGGCGTCACATTCCGCCTCGCTCGCGCCGCCGCTGATCTCCAGGGTAATAAATTTTGTTGCGCCTTCACCGTCGCGCACTATGGCTTGAGCGAGTTCCACGCACACCTCGGTAATCACTCGCAGCAGATCGCCGTAGGAGACGTGGGAAGTACTGTCAATGCGGGCGAGCGCACTCTGGCCGGTGGCGATCAACACACAGGCGTCATTAGTGGAGGTGTCGCCGTCCACGCTGATGCGGTTAAACGATACCTTGACGGCTTCATTCAGACACTGTTGCAAGACGTCACGGGAAATCGCCGCATCGGTGGCGATGTAGGCCAGCATGGTCGCCATGTCCGGCCGGATCATGCCGGAGCCTTTGGCGATGCCGGTGACCGTGACGAGCGTCCCCATCACCTCGATCTGGCGCGTCGCCCCCTTGGCGATGGTGTCGGTGGTCATGATGCCGTGTGCGGCGTCGTGCCAGCCGGTGACGCTCAAGTTTGCATAGGCGGCCGGCAGCCCCTCCACAATCTTGGCGACCGGCAAGGGTTCGCCAATCACACCGGTGGAAAACGGCAGCACCTCTTGCTCGGTACAGCCCGCCAGCCGCGCCAGCGCCTCACAACAGCTATGCGCGTCGCTGAGTCCCTGCGTGCCGGTACCCGCATTGGCGTTACCCGTGTTGATAAGCAGCAGGCGCGGCGGCGCCGAAGAAAGGTGCGCGCGCGCGACAGCAACGGGTGCAGCGCAAAAGGCATTTTGCGTAAATACCGCGGTGATGTGTGCCTCCTCGCAGATTTCGATAATAACCAGGTCGCGGCGGCCGGGCTTTTTGATACCCGCCGAGGCGGTGCCTAGCCGGATACCGGCGACAGGATGGAGGAGGGGTAAGGTTTTAAGGCCGACGGGCATCAAATTCACCCCCTAGCCGTCAAATATTGCAGCCCCAGATTAGCCTGCTGGGCAAACAGCTTGAAGCTCTCGTAGCTTTCTTCATCGAGCAGGCGGCCGCTCGGCACGCGGTCGGCGTAAAACAGTCCGATGGCCTGCTGGTTGACGATGATGGGGGAGAGGAAAAAGGCGGTGGCCTTGACGGTCTCGGCGAAACCGGGCGGGAGCTGGTTGAGATACTGAGGGGCGCGACTGTCCTCCACCCAGACACTGTCCTTTCGCTCCAGGGTCTTGGTGAGCAGGTTGGAATTTTGCCGGTCTATCTCGAGATGAAACTGGCTGAGCCACTGATCCTGATCGGCGCCCAGCGCGAGTCGCGGCCGTAGTAAGCGGTGGTCGGGCGTGAGCAGAGCGAATAAAGTGCGGTCCAAGCCGACACCACGGTAAATCCCTTCCAGTACCATCTCCAGGAGCACGTTGATGTTGGGGCGGGTATTTAGCAGTGATGACAATTCGCGCAGGATCTTGAGTTGCAGCATGGGGTCGGGGTGAATAAAGGCGGCCGGTGGCGCGATGTGGTCTTCTTTGACATCGGTGTCTTGCAAGGCCTCGGCGTGAGGTTCGGCTAACGGTATCTTCCGGGCCGCCGCCTTCATCCCGCAACCGGAGACCATCTGCACGGCCTCGCCCGCATTCTTGTGAAGGAAGGGTTTGACCTGCTCGACCGGCCGTTGCAGTTGCTGCGCTATATGCATGAAAAGGGGCTGGGCATCCTCGCTATCCCAACCCTTCTCGGCCTGCTCTGCAACCTGACGGCCCAGCGTGATCCACTCCATGCGTTGCTTGGCCTTGGCGCCCTCATTGCCGGTGTACAGCACCTCGTCAAAGCCCCAGGTCTTGGCCAGCCCCTGGTTCAGATCTTTGAGGTTAAACCCCAGCACCTCGAATTCCGCCTGCGCACGGGTCATGCCGGGCCGGCGTAGCACCTGATCCAGCCGTTCGCCGGTTTCGCCCGCCACGCACCAGAACACCATCTCGCCGACATTTTGCAGTAAGGCGGCGATGAACACCGTCTCCGGCGAGCTGTCGTGCCGCTCGATGGCCAAGGCGCGCGCCTGCACCGCGGCGTGGAATGAAAGCGCGATCTCCCCGGCGACGCGGTCGCGCACCCCGCCCTTGATGAGGGTGTCCACAATTACCGCCGACAGGCACATGCTGCGCACCACGTTGATCCCCAATAGCACCACAGCACGGCTGATAGTGCTGATGCTGTAGCGCATGGGGTTGTAATAAGGACTGTTGGCCATGCGCAGCACGCGTGCGGTCATGCCGACGTCTTGCAGGACCAGCTTGGCGAGCGCCGCGAGCGAACCCTCGGCGTTGTCGGTGAGTCGCACCATCTTCTGGATGGTCTGGCCGAACACCGGCATGTCCTGCTGGCTGATGCGCTCAACCCAGTTGGTGAGGCCGGCTGCGGCGGGATTGGGTGTGGCGCTCACGCAGCGGCTTTTTGAAACAACATTTGTCCGTCCCGCGCATCCACCCGTATGGTATCGCCGGGTGCAAAATGGCCGGACAGGATATGCTGCGCGAGCGGATTCTCGATGGTCTGCTGGATGGCGCGCTTTAAAGGACGCGCGCCGTACACCGGATCGAAGCCCGCCGCGCCCAGTTGATCGAAGGCCGCCTCGCTGAGCTGCAAACCCATGTCGCGCTCCCGCAGGCGCTTGCGCAGAGTGTCAATCTGGATGTTGGCGATGGCGTGGATCTGCTCGCGGGCGAGCGGGTGAAATACCACCACCTCGTCAATGCGGTTGATGAACTCCGGGCGAAAGTGCTGGCTGACAATGTCCATTACGCCGCGCTTCATGGCCTCGTAATTTTCCTCGCCCGCCGTTTCCTGAATAAACTGCGAGCCGAGATTAGAGGTCATCACAATCACCGTGTTGCGAAAATCCACGGTGCGCCCTTGCCCGTCGGTCAGACGCCCGTCGTCCAGCACTTGCAATAACACGTTGAACACGTCGGGATGCGCCTTCTCGATCTCATCCAGCAGAATCACGGAGTAGGGCTTGCGCCGCACCGCCTCGGTGAGATAACCGCCTTCCTCATAGCCGACGTAGCCGGGCGGGGCGCCGATCATCCGCGCGACAGAGTGTTTCTCCATGAACTCGGACATGTCTATGCGCACCATGGCCTCGTCGGTGTCGAACAGGAAAGCGGCTAGCGCCTTGCACAGCTCGGTCTTGCCCACACCGGTGGGGCCCAAGAATAAAAACGAACCGTTGGGACGATTAGGGTCGGACAGGCCCGCGCGCGAGCGGCGGATGGCGTCCGACACCGCCTTGACCGCCTCATCTTGTCCGATGACGCGCGTGTGCAAGGCGTCTTCCATGCGCAGCAGTTTCTCGCGTTCGCCTTCCAGCATTTTGGAGACCGGAATGCCGGTCCATTTCGAAACGACCTCGGCGATCTCCTCGGCGGTCACCGCATTGCGCAACAGTTTCGTCTCCTGCATCTCGGCCTGGGCCGCCATGTCGAGCTGCTTTTGCAGCTCCGGTACGCGCCCGTATTGGAGCTCCGACATGCGCGCGAGGTCGCCTGCGCGGCGCGCGGTCTCCATCTCGATGCGCGCGCGATCCAGCGCCTCTTTGATGTGCTGCGTGCCGGCCAGCGCGGCCTTTTCGGACTTCCAGATTTCCTCTAATTCGGAATAGTCGCGCTCCAGCTTGGTGATTTCGCTCTGCAAGATTTCGAGGCGCTTTTTGGAAGCCTCATCGGTCTCTTTTTTCAGTGCCTCGCGCTCAATCTTGAGCTGGATCAGACGCCGGTCCAGTTTATCCATCTCTTCTGGTTTGGAGTCTATCTCCATGCGGATGCGCGAGGCGGCCTCGTCCACCAGGTCTATGGCCTTGTCCGGCATCTGGCGATCCGAGATGTAACGGTGTGAAAGGGTCGCCGCTGCGACGATGGCCGGGTCGGTGATGTCCACGCCGTGGTGCACTTCGTATTTCTCTTTCAAGCCGCGCAGAATGGCGATGGTGTCTTCCACGCTCGGCTCGTCCACCAGCACCTTTTGAAAGCGCCGCTCCAGCGCGGCGTCCTTTTCGATATACTTGCGATATTCGTCCAGCGTGGTCGCGCCGACGCAATGCAGCTCGCCGCGCGCCAGCGCGGGTTTCAACATATTGCCCGCGTCCATCGCGCCCTCGGCCTTGCCCGCGCCGACCATGGTGTGCAGTTCATCTATGAATAAAATGACGCGGCCTTCCTGTTTGGCGAGATCGTTCAGCACCGCCTTGAGGCGTTCCTCGAATTCACCGCGGAACTTGGCGCCGGCGATGAGCGAGCCCATGTCGAGCGAGAGCAGGCGCCTGTTCTTCAATCCTTCCGGCACCTCGCCGTTGACGATGCGCTGCGCTAGACCCTCGACGATGGCGGTCTTGCCCACCCCCGGTTCGCCGATCAACACGGGATTGTTCTTGGTGCGGCGTTGTAACACCTGGATGGTGCGGCGGATCTCGTCATCGCGCCCGATCACCGGGTCAAGCTTGCCCTGCTCGGCGCGTTCGGTGAGATCAATGGTGTATTTCTCCAGCGCCTGGCGCTGTTCCTCGGCGTTGGGGTCGTCTATCTTTTTGCCGCCGCGCATCTGTTCGATGGCCTTTTCCAGCGTGCCCTTGGCCGCGCCGCTCTTGCGCAGCAATTCGCCCATCGCGCCCTTGTCTTCCAGCGCGGCGAGAACGAACAACTCGCTGGAGATGTACTGATCCTTGCGCTGCTGGGCGAGTTTGTCGGTGACGTTGAGCAGGCGCGCGAGATCATTGGAGACGTGCACTTCACCCGCCGCGCCTTCCACCTTGGGCAGGCGGTCCAGCGCCTCGCCGAGTTGCGAACGCAGCCGATTGACGTTGACGTCGGCTTGCGTCAATAAATGACGCACGCTGCCGCCCTCCTGATCCAGCAGCGCGGTCATGAGGTGCGCGGGTTCGATGAACTGATGGTCGCGCCCGACCGCCAGCGACTGCGCCTCGGCGAGCGCCATCTGGAATTTACTGGTGAGTTTGTCCATACGCATGGAAGTTTCCTTATAACGTTCGTGTCAGCGATAAATATGTGGGCCGTAACGAGGTATTTAAAGGGTTGTCAGGGGCTGTTAATGCAGCATCCATTCGGTGCCGTAAATTACCCCTACACCCAATACAATCAGGCTGATTTGCTGCAAGGCCGCACGCAACTGGGTGCGTTCGTGCAGGCCGGGGATCAGATCCGCCACGGCGATATAGATAAAGCTCGCCGCCGCCACGGCCAGCACATAGGGAATGGTGTACTGTAGGGAAGACAGGCTGTAATAGGCGAGTAGTGCGCCAACTACTGTGGTGAGGGACGATAACACATTGTAAAGCAGCGCCTTGGCGCGGCTGAAGCCGCTATGCAGCAACACCACGAAGTCGCTCATCTCCTGCGGGATTTCATGCGCGGCGACTGCGATGCTGGTGAGCACGCCCAGATGGAAGTCGGTGAGGAACGCGGCGGCGATCAATATGCCGTCCACGAAATTGTGGATGCCGTCCCCGAGCAGGATCAGCGTGCCGGCCGCCTTGTTGGAGGCGTGTTCGCACACCTGCGCGTCACCGTGATGATGGTGCCGCCACAGTACGGTTTTTTCCAACAGGAAAAACCCCAGCAGTCCGGCGAGTACGGTGAAGCTCACCTGATGCACGTCCACGCCCGGCGCGGTCATGGCTTCGGGCAGGAGATCAAGAAATACGACGCCGAGCAGTGCGCCCACCGCAAAGCTCACCATCGGGGGGAGTAGGCGGCTGAGCAACCGTTCCGGCAGTAGCAGAAATGCGCTCGCCGCTATGACGCTCAACACGCCGCCCAGCAGGCTGAAAACAACGATCCAGGTAAGGAGTTCCATTTAGCGGATCATGATACCTTAAAGCCGGATACAAGATACAAGGTACAAGATACAAGGGGAAAGGAATTAGCTTGTATCTTTTCCCTTTTCCCTTTCCCCTGTCTCCAGCCAAATCAACGTTGCCATGCGCCCCGTCATGCCGTCGCGCCGGTAGGAATAAAAGCGTTGCGATTCGCTGTAGGTGCACCACTCGCCGCCATAAATCCGCGTGACGCCCCGTGCGTTGAGGCGTTGCCGGGCAAGTTGATAAAGGTCCGCCAGCCAACGCCCTGCGGGACTCGATTGAAAGGCGTATTGCGCCGCTCCATCGTGCGCCACAAACAGCTCCCGCACATCAAGGCCCACCTCAAAGTGCTGTGGACCGATAGCGGGTCCGAGCCAAGCCAACATCTCACTTGGTGCGCCCATCTTGCTCAGGGCCTCCTCGATGACGCCCGCAGCGAGTCCACGCCAGCCCACATGCACGGCGGCGACGCGCGAACCTTGTTCGTCACACAGCAACAGCGGCAGACAGTCGGCGGTAAGCACCGCGCATACGACACCGGTCTCGCGGGTATACGAACCATCGGCCTCGGGTATCCCGTTGACGCCGGCCGCATCCACGACGCGGGTTCCATGCACTTGTTTGAGCCACACCGGTTCGGCAGGCAGGTCTAACGCTTGTTTCAGGCGAGCGCGATTTTTAGCGATCTTTTCTGTATCGTCGCCCACATGCGCGGCCAGATTCAGAGAGTCAAAGGGCGGCCCGCTTACGCCGCCGCTGCGAGAGGTGCTGCAGGCGCGCACCCGCGGCGGCGCGGGCCAGTCGGGGGTGATCCAGTCAGAGAACATCTGATGTGTCAGAGGTTTCTGCGGTGCAAGGATGCGCCGCCATTTTTCAAGGACGGTGTAGGTGCTTGAAAAATGGAGCAAAGCAAAAATCGCACTTTTTGCTTTGCGAGTTGAAAAAGTCCATGGATGGGCTTTTCCAACAGCCTGTTAGGGCGCTGAGAGATCGGCATCGTTGTCTTCCTTCAGGACTTGAAGCAATTGCCGCATGTCCATCGGCAAGTGCGCCGACCATTGCATCAACTCGCCCGTGCCGGGATGTACCAGCCCCAAGCTCGCAGCGTGCAGGGCCTGGCGCTTGAAGTGGCGTAACGCTTCGATGAGTGCCTCGCTTGCCCCGGGCGGCAGGCGCAGCCGCCCACCGTAGTCGGGATCGCCGATGATAGGGTGGCGGATGTGGGCCATGTGTACGCGAATCTGGTGGGTGCGACCGGTCTCCAGTTGGAGCTTGACGTGGGTGTGGGCGCGAAAGCGCTCTATGACGCGGTAATGGGTGATGGCGAGTTTGCCTTGCCCTTCTCTGGCCACGCTCATGCGCGTGCGTGCACGCGGGTCGCGCCCGAGCTGAGTCTCAATGCGGCCACCGGCCGTCATCACGCCCGCTACAATTGCCTCGTAGCCGCGTTGCAGGCTGTGGGTCTGGAGTTGCTCCACCAGGGCCTTCTGGGCAACCAGGTTACGCGCTACGACCAGTAAACCGCTGGTGTCCTTGTCCAGACGATGGACGATACCCGCGCGCGGCACGTTGGCAAGTTCAGGCGCATGGTGCAACAACGCATTGAGCAAGGTGCCCTGCGGATTGCCGGCTCCCGGATGAACCACCAGGCCTGCGGGCTTGTTGATGACCAGCAGGGCGCTGTCCTCGTAGACGATGTCCAGTGCGATCGGCTGCGGAAGGTTGCTGACCTCCTGCTGCGGGGTTAGGGTGATCACGACCGCTTCGCCGCCGATCACCTTGTCCCGCGGCCGCCGCTGATGCCCATCCACCAGCACCTGGCCGGCACGTAGCCACTGTTGCAGCCGGGCGCGCGAATAATCCGGGAAAAGCTCGGCCATCGCCTGGTCCAGGCGCCTGCCGGCCAGTTCCGGAGGAATGTCCGCGTTGAGCAGTTGTGGTTTAGTCATGAGCGGTAGTCGGGGTATACTAGTAAAAATGGACAGTAGTCGAGCAGGCGTACTATGAAACAAGGTATCACACCGGGCATCATCAAACTATTCCTGGCCGGGCTGTTGTTGCTGGCGGCGGGCTGTTCACTGCTGCCCGAGCAGATAGACAAGACCAAGGACTGGACGGCCAACCGTCTCTACTCCGAGGCCAAGTCGGCGATGAACGACGGGGATTATGAAACCGCCATTAAGTATTTTGAAAGCCTGCAAGCCCGTTACCCCTTCGGACGTTATGCCCAGCAGGCGCAGCTTGAGCTCATCTACGTCTACTATAAGGATAGCGAACCCGCCTCGGCGGTCGCGGCGGCGGATCGCTTTATTAAGCTCCATCCGCGCCACCCGTTTGTGGATTATGCTTACTACCTCAAAGGCCTTGCGAACTTCAACCAGTCCAAGGGCCTGTGGGAGCGTTATCTCCCGCAAGACCCGACCCAACGCGACCCCGGCGCCGCGCGCCAGTCGTTTCAGGATTTCGCTGAGCTGGCCAAGCGCTTCCCCGACAGCAAGTATACGCAAGACGCGACGCAGCGCATGGCCTACCTACGCAACAACCTCGCCCAATATGAGGTGAATGTGGCCAAATACTATATGAAACGCGAGGCCTACGTCGCGGCGGTCAATCGCGCAAAATACGTGGTAGAGAATTACCCGCGCACACCCGCAGTCCCTGACGCCTTGGGCGTCATGGCCAGGGCCTACAAGATCATGGGGATTGACGATTTATCGGCCGATGCGCTGCGGGTGCTGGAG